>CAXNEP010000028.1:0-12489 GCA_964200865.1 Cypionkella sp.
CTCTTCGCGGGCAATGCGCACCGCGGCGGCCACATGGGTGCCATCGCCAAACACAATCACGCGCTTGCCCGTGAGGTACGTGCTGTCAACGCTGCGCGTCCACCACGGCAGGCGCAGGCGCGAGGTGTCGGCGCGCACAGGCAGGCTCGTAATACCCGCCACTTCGGCCAGAAAATCGCGCGTCGCCCCTACGCCGATAGGCACGCATTTGGTATAGGGCTGGCCAAGGTTTTGCTGCATCCAGCGCGCCGCAGATTCGGCATGTTCGGGGTACATCAGCACGTTGAAATGGGCGGCCCCCATGCGGGTAATGTCAGACGGGGTTGCGCCCATGGGGGCCACCACATTCACACCAATACCCATATCGGCCAGCAGGCGGGTCACCTCGGTAATATCATCGCGGTGGCGGAACCCCAGCGCGGTGGGGCCGATCAGGTTGGCGGTAATGGCTTCGCTGCGCGCGCAGGGCTTGGCCAAATGGCGAACGATTTGCAAGAACGTCTCGTCGGTGCCAAAGCCCTCTTTGCGTTGATAGCTTGGCAAATCCAGTGGGATCACGGGGATATTCAGGCCAAGCGTAGCAGCCAGCCCGCCTGGATCATCTTGAATGAGTTCCGCCGTGCAAGACGCGCCCACGATGATCGCCTGCGGCGCAAAGCGCGCCACTGCATCTTGCGCGGTGGTTTTGAACAAGGTGGCCGTATCCGCCCCCAAATCGCGCGCCTGAAAGGTGGTATAGCTGACAGGCGGGCGATGATCGCGCCGTTCAATCATTGTGAACAAAAGGTCAGCATAGGTGTCGCCCTGCGGCGCGTGCAGCACGTAATGCAGCCCCTTCATCGCCGTTGCCACACGCATCGCGCCCACATGGGGCGGGCCTTCATATGTCCAAAGTGACAGCTTCATTCTGCGGCCTCCACCAGCGGGGCCAGCAACACGCGGCGGCGCAGGGGCCGCGCAAACAGCCCCGCCAAATCACCCGCCTGTTCGTAAAAATGCACAGGCGTAAAGACCAGTTCAATCGCCCATTTCGTCGCCAGACCTTCAGCCTCTAACGGGTTGGCAAGGCCAAGGCCGCAGACGGTTAGGTCAGCGCGCGCCGCGCGGGCGCGGTCAAGTTGCAGATCAACATCTTGGCCTTCGGAAATGACAGGCCCCTGCGCCAGCAGCGCCAGTTCTGACGCCATCAGATCGCGGTGCAGGTAAGGCGTGCCAACTTCGATCGCTGTCATGCCACATTCGCGGGTTAGAAAGCGCGCGAGGGGAATTTCGAGCTGGCTGTCAGGAAAGAAAAACACTGATTTGCCGCCCAGTGTTTCGGTAGCAGCCGCAATCGCCTTTTCGGCGCGGGCGCGGGGGGCAGCGGTGACGCGGGCAAACACCTCGTCCGACACACCATAAACATCGGCCACAGCGCGCAGCCAAAGCGTTGTCCCCTCGGCCCCAAAAGGAAATGGCGCAGGGATATGGCGCGCGCCGCGCTTTTGCAGCGCGTCCAGCGCATCGCCCAAGAACGGCTGCACCAACGCGAAGCGGGTGTTCGGGCCCACGGCCGGCATCTCGCCCGCGCGCCGCGCAGGCAGGCAGGTGACATTTCCAATGCCCATATCCGCCAGCAGCGCCAAAGCCTGATCTTCCACCACATCAGGCAGCGCGCCAACCAGAACCAGCCCAGCATCTTGGGTGGCGGGCAAAACGGGAACCATCGCGGCAAGGCAAGCATCCTCGCCTTGGGTAAATGTGGTTTCAATCCCCGATCCTGAATAATTCAGCACCCGCACATGTGGGGCAAACTGCGCCGACAGGCGCTGCGCCGCCTTGGCCAAATCCAGCTTGATCACTTCGCTGGGGCACGACCCCACAAGGAACAACTGCTTGATATCGGGGCGGCGGGCCAGCAGGCGGGCAACCTCGCGGTCAATCTCGGTTTGCGAATCGGCAAGACCTGCCAAATCCTTTTCTTCCAGAATGGCGGTGCCAAAGCGGGGCTGGGCAAAAATCATCACCCCTGCCGCCGATTGCAACAAATGCGCGCAGGTGCGGCTGCCCACCACCAGAAAAAACGCATCCTGCATTTTGCGGTGCAGCCAGATGATTCCCGTCAGCCCGCAAAACACCTCGCGCTGGCCGCGCTGTTTCAGAACAGGCGTATTGCTACAACCGATTTCAGGCAAATCCTTCATGCCATCCCCCGGCTTTGCAGGCGCGCGCGGCGCAGTTTCAAAATGAATTGTGCGGCGTTGACGGCGTAGGTGGCATAGGCCGCCAGCGCGAGCCACATTTGCCCCGTTGCCCCCAGCGCGCCCGTCATCAGGGCGGCGACATAGGCCAGATGCAACGCGATGACGACAAAGCTGACGACATCTTCCCAGAAAAACGCAGGGGCCAAAAGATATTGGCCAAAAACAACTTTTTCCCAAATCGCGCCCGTCACCATAATGGTCAGCAGCAGCGCCGTTTTAATCAAAATCGACAAAGTGGCGGCGAAATAGCCATCCCCACTAGCAAGATAGCGCAGCACCAAAACCAATGAGACAGCAAAGGCCAGAAATTGCAGCGGGGCCAAAATGCCCTGCACCAGAGTCCATACACTGGCATCACGGCGCGCGCGCTGTTCGGGGGTGTAAAGCCCAACACGGGTTGCCAAAGCCGCCCCATCGCCTGCGCCAATGTCGTCCATCGTTTTGCGCATCGCTTGCCTTTCTTCGAGCCTAAAAATTGGGCAAAGCAGATATGCCCATTAAGCTGACCCTAAACTTGGGTGCAGGAATGTCAACCGAAACTTACACTTTATGCATTTACACTTTGCGTGGGTGCGCGAAAGAATTTGCGATCAACGCCAACCCTGTGCTGAAAAATAGTATTATAAATCAGTAGCATGATCCAAAATCGCCCAAAGATACCTGCACTAGTGTCAATTTGCTTTGACATTTTCATCGCTTTGCCTGACACTTTGCTGCAAGAGATTGTCTGAGGCTTGCGCCGCCATAGATTCGCTTTGCGGCGGCGCAATGGTAAAGTGTCAACCAATCCTGCCTAAGTCATTGCTGCGCAATCGAACCAACCGGTTCCCGTTAAAGGCAAGTCGCATGGAAGACCGGACGACTCAGTTTGATTACCAAAGCAGCGGCGCGCCCGATGGGTATAGCGCCACGGTAGTTAGCGGATTCGCCTCAGTCGTCGTCTCACTGCTTGCAGAACGTTCGGCGCAAAAGTCGGCAGTGCAAAAAGGCCCTGTGCGCGAAGAGATTGTCGAAAGTTTTGTGACCGCCGCCCTTTCGGGCACCGAGCGTGCTTTTGACGCGCTGCTGACCCATTTCCGCAAAACGCGGATCAGCTATGCCATGCTGGCCGATATCTACATTCCCGAAGCGGCGCGCCGTATGGGCGATGATTGGCTAGATGATCAACTGTCTTGGCTAGATGTGTCCATTGCAACGGCGCGCTTGCAAAGCCTTGTGCGCGAGATTGGCGCCGCTTGGACAGCCGATCAGGCCGACAGCCACAGTCTTGGCGCGGTCTTGCTCTTGGTGCCCGAGGGCGAGCAGCACACCCTTGGCCCGATGGTCGTTATGGGGCAATTGCGCCGCCTTGGTATTTCGGTTTGCTTGCGCATGGGGGCCACGCAGCGCGAGTTGACCCATCTTTTGGATCAGCGCCATTTTGACGGTATCCTTATTTCGGTCGCGACAGAGACGCGTTTGCACTCTGCGGCAGTTTTGATCAAAACCATGCGCACGATGCGCAAAAAGCTGCCACCCCTTATCATCGGCGGCCCGATTATCCTTGAAAACCCTAGCCTTGCTGCTTCTGCGGGTGCAGACTATAGTTGCGCCGACATTGGCACTGCAATGGAAGCGATTGGGCTGAAACTTGCAGATCACGAAAATCTAAAACGCGCTTAACCTCCTGCGCGCCTGTGATTTGGGCGGCGGCAACCTTGGCAGTAACAGTTTGGACACAGGATCGCATCAGGGTCACGCACTGCCAAGCATTTCTGGCATTGGGCAAGATCAGCTTGCCGAAATCGTGGCTGCAACCAGCGATATATCGCTTCTGATAACGCCCTTGGGTGAAGTCATTTCTGTTTTGGTGAACCCTGGCCATTCGCTGTTTGGCGGATTGTCGCATTGGGCGGGCCAGAATATCAACGATTTGGTCACACCAGAAAACCTTGAGAAAATCAAGCGCCGCTTGGCGGCATGGCCGCCCGCACCAGGGCAAAGCCACCGCAGCTTTATTCTGGAATTGAACCATTCCGATGGCAAAGCATGGGAGTTTCCCATGCGCTATTCGATGCACCGCTTTGGCGAATCGGACAATATCCTACTGCTGGGCCGCGATTTGCGCCCATTGGCCGAAATGCAGCAACAGTTGGTCATGGCCCAAGTCGCGCTAGAGCGCGATTATGAAACCCAGCGCGAGATGGACACGCGTTACCGCGTGCTGATGGAGGCCACCCGCGATGCGGTGGTGCTGGTCGCCATGTCAAACGGACGCATTTCTGATCTGAACGCCTCGGCAGCCGTGATGCTTGGCGGATCGCGTCAAGATTTCATTGGCGCAGCCATTGCCCAAGAATTTGAAGGCCGCCGTCGGGGCGAGTTTTTGGAAACCTTGTCCAACATCGCCAGCGCCGATGCCGTAAAGCCTGTTGAATTGGTCGCACGGCGCAGCCAGCGCAGTTTGCGCGTCATCCCCAAACTGTTCCGCGCCGCGGGCGAACGGCTGATGCTGTGCCGTCTGGAATCCCCTGAAGGGGAATCATCCGCCCCCCGCGAAAACGCGATGAATCTTGAACGGCTGTTCAACGAAGGCGTGGATGGCATCGTGTTTTTGGATGGCGACGGCATCATAACCGCCGCCAATGAAAGCTTTCTAAAGCTGACAGATAGCGGCAATATTGCCCAAGTGCGCGGCCGCAGTTTTGCCGATTTTCTGGCGCGCGGGTCGGTCGATATGCGGGTGCTGTTGGACAATGCCAAGCGGGCACGCCAATTGCGCATGTATGCAACCCGCCTATTGAACGAATTCAACGGCCAGATCGCGGTAGAAGTATCCGCCACCTATCTGAACGACCGTCCTGACCCTGCTTTTGGCATTGTGCTGCGCGATGCATCGCGCGTCGAAATGCTGCGCCGCCCTGGGTTTACGGGGGGCGAAGATGGGATGCGCTCGGTTATGGAACTGGTCGGATCATCTTCGCTTAAGGATATCGTGGCCGAAACGGCGGATGTGGTGGAAAAGATGTGCATCCAAACCGCTGTTGATCTGACGCGCAACAATCGCGCGGCGGCGGCAGAAATGCTGGGCCTGTCGCGCCAATCGCTTTATGTGAAACTGCGCAAATTTGGCATGGTCAACAAAGACGAAGAATAGGGGCATTTGCCCCCGTCAAGGCAAGTTGACGCCGCGCCCACAGCGCGGCGTTTTCATTTGCTTCGGCAATGCACGAAAGATTCGCACTGTGTAAACCTGCCGATGACGATTCATGCTTGCCAGACTGGCTGTGTCATGTTTAGTTTACAGTATCTTGCGGCGTTGTAGATTGGATAGGCAGATGTCGATGACTTCGAACGAGAATTCCAACCTGCGCCAGCAAAGCGGGCCAGACTGGGCCGCAGCCCTAACCTTGATCAAGCCGATCACGTGGTTTCCCCCGATGTGGGCCTATCTGTGCGGCATCATCTCGGTGGGTGTGCCCATTGATGGCGCTTGGCCGATGGTCTTGCTGGGCGTTTTGCTTGCGGGGCCGCTGGTTTGCGGCATGTCTCAGGCGGCGAATGATTGGTGCGACCGATTTGTCGATGCGGTGAACGAGCCTAATCGGCCCATCCCGTCGGGCCGTATTCCGGGGCGCTGGGGATTATACATCGCGCTGGGCATGTCGGCCCTTTCACTGATGGTGGGCGCAATGCTGGGGCCATGGGGATTTGGCGCAACTGTGCTGGGCGTGGCCGCAGCATGGGCCTATTCGGTGGAACCTATCCGCCTGAAAAAATCAGGCTGGTGGGGGCCGCTGCTGGTAGGCGTCAGCTATGAAGGCCTGCCATGGATCACGGGCGCGGTTGTGCTGGCCCAAGGCGCGCCCAGCCTGCCCGTTTTTGCCATTGCCACGCTGTATGCGTTGGGGGCCTTTGGCATTATGACGCTGAATGATTTCAAGGCGCTGGAAGGCGACCGTTTGCATGGCGTGCGTTCTTTGCCTGTGGTTTTGGGGCCTGCGCGCGCAGCAAAACTTGCTGCGGCTGTAATGGTACTGGCGCAAATGGCCGTCGCGGCGCTGCTGCTGATGTGGGATTTGGGCCTGTATTCCATCGCCATTACCGTGCTGACCATCGGGCAAATCTTTGCCATGCGCGTATTGCTGCGCGATCCAAAGGGACGTGCGCCATGGTATAATGCGGTGGGCGTGTCGATGTATGTCGCAGGCATGATGATTGCGGCCTTTGGCCTGCGCAGTCTGGGGGCAATGTGATGCAAAGCAAGGGGTTGTCTTGGCTGTCCATTACCCGCCTTGGGCTGGTGCAACTGTGCCTTGGCGGGTTGGTGGTGATTACAACCTCTACCTTAAACCGCCTGATGGTGATCGAGCTTGCCCTGCCAGCGGTGCTGCCCGGTCTGCTCGTGGGGCTGCATTACGCCATCCAAATCACCCGTCCAAATTGGGGGTATAAATCTGACACGGGCGGCAATCGCACGCGGTTTATTGTGGCGGGCATGTCGGCGCTGGGGCTGGGTTCGTTTTTGGCGGCGCTGGGTATGGTGGTGATGGATGGCAGCTTTGCCGCTGGCCTTGCAATTTCCATCCTTGCCTATGCGCTGATCGGGGTTGGCGTTGGCGCATCGGGCACCTCGCTGCTGGCACTGCTGGCCACATCCACTGCCCCGCATCGCCGCGCCGCCGCAGCTACCATAACGTGGCTGATGATGATTTTCGGTATTGCCCTAACCGCCACGCTGGTAGGCAAGATGATCGAGCCGTACTCCCCCGCGATCCTTTTGGAAACCGTTGCAGGCGTCGCCGTTCTGGCCGTGGCGCTGACCATTGCTGCGATCTGGGGGATCGAGGCGCGTGTGGGCGGCGCTGTGCGCCCCGAAACCGCGCCAATGCCATACCTGCAAGGGATGCGCGAAATCTGGGGCGAGCCGCGCGCCCGCGCCTTTACCATCTTTGTCTTTGTCTCGATGGTCGCCTATTTCATGCAAGAACTGATTTTAGAGCCTTATGCAGGCCTTGTTTTTGGCTTGACCCCTGGCCAAACAACGCAGCTTTCGGGCGCGCAGAATGGCGGGGTGTTTGTGGGAATGCTGCTGGTCGGCATTGCAGCCACAGGCCTGCGGTTGGGCAGCCTGCGCGCTTGGATCATGGCGGGCTGCACAGGGTCGGCGGGCGCGCTGGTGGTGCTGACGCTGGCCGCACATGTGCCATGGGGTGCGGCTGCCTTAACGCCTGTCGTGGTTGGATTGGGCCTGTTTAACGGCATTTTCGCGGTATCCGCGATTGGCGCGATGATGGCATTGGCTGGCGAAGGTCGGTCTGAACGCGAAGGCACCCGCATGGGTCTGTGGGGCGCGTCCCAAGCCATGGCGGCAGGGGCGGGCGGGCTGTTTGGCGCAGCGGCGGCAGATGCCGCACGCGCGTTCATGCCCACGCCATCTGCCTTTGGCGCGGTGTTTTTGTTCGAAGCGGGGCTGTTTCTTTTGGCCACTGTCATGGCTGCGCGCATCGTATCGAACACGCGCGACAAAACGGAAAAATTTGGCGCGGGCCAACTGATGGCGGGGGAATAGGCGATGTATGATGTGGTGGTGGTGGGCGGTGGCCCATCGGGGGCAACGGCGGCAATGGATTTGGCCCGCGCGGGCAAAAAGGTGGCCATGCTAGACCGCGATGGGCGCATCAAACCCTGCGGCGGGGCAATCCCCCCGCGTTTGATTGCCGATTTCAGCATCCCCTCCAGCCAGATCGTCGCCCGCATCAACACGGCGCGCATGGTCTCGCCCAGCGGGCGGCATGTGGACATCGCCATTGAAGGCGGTTTTGTCGGCATGGTTGACCGCGAGGATTTTGACGAATTTCTGCGCCTGCGCGCCGTGGGGCAAGGCGCGCAGCGCGTCACAGGCACCTACCTGCGCATTGAACGCAGCAGCGCTGGCACCGAAGTGATTTACCGCGACAAGGCCAGCGGCGCAGAAGGCCGTCTGCTCACCCGCCTGATCATTGGCGCAGATGGCGCACGATCAAACGTGGCAAAAACCGAAGTCAAAGGCGGCGGCGAAATTCCCTATGTCATTGCCTACCATGAAATCGTCAAGGCTCCCTTGGCAAAGGCCGCCGCGAATGCCGATTATGACCCCACCCGCTGCGATGTAATTTACGACGGGCGCATCAGCCCCGATTTTTACGGCTGGGTTTTCCCGCATGGCAAACATGCCAGCATCGGCATGGGCACAGGGATTGACGGGGTCGACTTGAAAGACGCCACCGCCAAACTGCGCGCGCAAGCAGGGCTTGCAGGCTGCGAAACCCTGCGCCGCGAAGGCGCGCCCATTCCCCTGCGCCCCTTGGATGTGTGGGATAACGGGCGCGATGTGGTGCTGGCGGGCGATGCGGCAGGGGTGGTTGCGCCATCATCTGGCGAAGGGATTTATTATGCCATGGTCGGCGGGCGCGTGGCCGCCACGGCGGCCCAAGCGGCCCTTGCTTCGGGGCGCGGGCGCGATCTGGCACTGGCGCGCAAGATGTTCATGCGCGATCATAAAACCGTATTCCGCGTCTTGCGCCAGATGCAGGATGCCTATTACAAAAACGATGATCGGCGCGAGCGGTTCGTATCCCTGTGCCACGATCTTGACGTGCAGCGCCTGACGTTCGAGGCTTATATGAACAAAGAAATGAAGTTTTCAAAGCCGCTGGCGCATTTGAAAATTGGGCTCAAGAACATGCTGCATCTGACGGGGTTGGTGAAACCTGCCTATGTCTGACGTGGTGCCATCTGATGCGGGTCTTAACGATCTTATCCCCGCCTATTTGGACGGGGTGCTGCAACCTTTGGGCAAGCTGGACGTGCATCGGCGCGGCCTGCGTCACCCCGCGATTTCGGTCTTTATCATGGCCGATGATGGATCTGGCCGCACCTTGATCCAGCGGCGCGCGGCGGGCAAATATCACACGCCCAAAATGTGGGCCAATGCCTGCTGCACCCATCCCCATTGGGGCGAGGATGCCCACAGCGCCGCGACCCGCCGTGTGGGCCAAGAATTGGGGCTGACGGGCCTGCCCCTTACCCTTGCTGGCGGCCAAGAATACCGCGCAGATGTAGGCGGCTCGCTGACCGAACACGAGGTTGTGGATATTTTTGTCGGCCACCTTTCCCCCGCGGCCCCCGTGCCCTTTAACCCCGCCGAAGTGATGGCGGTGGAATGGGTCACCTTGCCCGACTTGGCCGCACGCATTGCGGCAAACCCGCAGGACTATACCCCTTGGCTGCAAATATACTTGGCAAAAGGCTGGGGCGAGATTGCCCTGCGCCCCAGCCCGCAAAGCGCAGCGTAAAGTCGGCCCGAAGGGGCGGCCCTTTGCTAAGGCTGCACACCCAAAATCCGCGCCGTGATCTTGCGGGCAAGGGGCGCGACAAAGAAAATCACAGGCGCGGCCACCACATAGGCAATGGCAAAAGCGCGGGCCCAAGCCGCCAGAAAATGGGGCCCCCAGCCGACATTGGCTGTGGTGATAACAAAATTCATCAAGAACACCATGATCGTGGCCATGACAAGGCTGAAGATCAGATGGAATTTTTTCTGCGGGTGCATGGGGGTTCTTTTCGTTGTGTGTTCTAATGTGCATCGGAATCAATGCTCACCACAAAGTCCATCTTTCATCAGTACCAAAAAGCTTATATCTTCAGTCTGAGTCTATGAAAAAACCAACGGAATCGCCGCAAGTGCAATTGCGACTAAACAAGTGTATAGAACTGGCCTGCTTTCAATTTCCGACAAAAGCTTCTTCCCAAAAGAGCGTTCGCTTGAAGCACCACCAGAAGAAGCGATTTGGCCAGTTGCCAATTCGTGAATGGAAACCAACTGATTAGCCAAATAGCTTTCCAATAGTTGCTCCATTTCCGTAACGTCAATTCTTCCCTTCTTGTATTGAACGTCTGCAGCTTCCAACGCTTTGTAATAAGGCGCTTTATTCTCTGCGATCTGCTCAGGTATCGTGCGCGTTCCGGGTAAATTCTGGTTCAGTTTCCCACACAAAACTAAGTATGAAAAAATCCGCGATGTGCGGCCGTTTCCATCAGCGAAGGGATGGATCCAGTTCAAACGCCACATCACGAATGCCGACAGATGAATTGCGGTTCTAGTTTCCCAGTTGTCATGTATATAATTCAACATTTCATCTACGTTACGCGGCACATCCTCTGCCGCAACTGGTACGTGGCCGCTTCCTTTGATCGTAACTTTAGCAGGCCGAAAATTGCCTGCATAACTGTCGATCCCATTCATTGCTAAGCGGTGTAGTTCCAGCAATAATGGAAATCTAATATTTGTCTTTCCAGCCTTTATCCAACTTTCAATCTCGGATACCGCTCGATCATACTGTTTTAGAGCATTGGACGCCTCAAGTTTTGCCAGTTCAATGGGATCAGAAATAAGCGCAGGAATTTCTGCTTCGCTCTTTCTGTCATTGTCGGCCATTTCTGCGATCTCACTCTTTTGGTTGTGCTGCTTCAACAACCATTTGACGGGTTATATTCTCATTCTCAATCTTGGTAGTCCCAAACGCAAAGCTAATTCTCTGCTCCACCTTCTGTGGTTCAGTCATGCGAACGGTTCGCGCCGATTCGATTAGGCGGACTAGGGAGGCATTCATGGGGTCATCTCCAGCTTTGGTTTTTTGTTGTTTTGATGCATAGTATCCACCAAGCCGTAAAGTTCATCAAGTGGCTATTTTGCTACATCTTGAGTAAACAAATTGCTCGGCAACGAAATATCGTGCGACTGCCCAACTGTGCTTGCGTTTGGGGACAAAGCCCCGAACCACCCCTCACCCCTGCAGCGTCCTTACCCCATACCCCTCACCGCGCGCCTTCATAGCGGCAACAACCGCAATCGACGCCGCAATCGTGGTGAAATAGGGGATCTTGTCCATCAGCGCGACGCGTCGAATGTCGCGGCTATCGGCAATGGCCTGCGCGCCTTCCGTCGTGTTCATCACCAGCGCAATGTCGTTGTTTTTCAAACGATCCACGATGTTCGGGCGGCCTTCATAAACCTTATTCACCAAAGTCGCCGCCACGCTCTGCGCGGCCAACCATTTCGCGGTGCCATCGGTGGCGACCAGTTCAAACCCCATGGCGACCAAATCTTGCGCGGCGGTGGCAAAGGCGGCGGTTTTATCCATGTCTTTGATCGAAACAAACACGCGGCCGCTATCGGGCAGGGTCACACCAGCGCCCATCTGCGCCTTTAGAAACGCCAGCGCAAAGCTGCGATCCCAGCCCATCACCTCGCCGGTCGAGCGCATTTCAGGCCCCAAAACAGGGTCAACACCGGGGAAGCGGGCAAAGGGCAGAACCGCCTCTTTCACCGAAAACCACGGCGTGATTGGGTCGGCCAGCGTAAAGGCATCGGCCAGCGGCAGCACAGTGTCGGGGCCAACGCCTGCTGCATAAGGCGCGCGGAGGGGGAAGTTCGCCATAGGCTCGCCCGCCATCAGACGCGCGGCAATCGCGGCAATTGCACTGTCCGTTGCCTTGGCCACAAATGGCACAGTGCGGCTGGCGCGCGGGTTGACTTCCAGCACGAAAATCTCGCCATCCTTAATGGCGAATTGCACGTTCATCAGACCCACCACATTCAACGCGCGGGCCATGGCGACGGTCTGCGCCTTCATTTCGTCAATCAGGGCGGGGGACAGCGAATGGGGCGGCAGGCAGCAGGCAGAATCGCCAGAATGAACGCCCGCCTCTTCGATATGCTCCATAATGCCCGCGACATGCACGTTCGTGCCATCAGACAGGGCATCAACATCCACCTCAATCGCGCCTGACAGATAGCTGTCCAGCAAAACGGGGCTGTCACCCGACACTTGCACGGCGGTGGTGATATAGCGTTCTAGCTGTGCATCGTCGCGAATAATCTCCATCGCGCGCCCGCCCAAAACGAAACTGGGGCGAATGACCAGCGGATAGCCCACGTCTTGCGCCACCTTAAACGCCTCGTCCCGCGAACGGGCTGTGCCGTTATGCGGCTGTTTGAGGTTCAGCTTATTTAGCAGGCCTTGGAACCGCTCGCGGTCTTCGGCAAGGTCAATCGCATCAGGGGTGGTGCCCAGAATTGGAATGCCTTCGGCGTGCAGGGCATTGGCCAGCTTTAGCGGGGTTTGCCCGCCAAACTGCACGGTAAATTCAAAAAATGTTGCGACCAGGCTCCGCTATAAAGCGCAAGATCAAGCCCGTGCCTCAGGCAGCAGCACAAAAACAA
>CAXNEP010000029.1:0-12317 GCA_964200865.1 Cypionkella sp.
GTGTCGGGCAAAGACACGACCGACCGCATCGCCGTGGCCCAAGGCTTTGTGCGCATGACCGCCGCCACCTTAGATTTGGTGCGCCAAGGCACCGCGAAAAAGGGCGATGTTTTGGGCACGGCGCGGCTGGCTGGCATCATGGCCGCCAAGCGCTGCGCCGATCTGATCCCGCTGTGCCACCCGCTGCCGCTGACCCATGTCTCATTAGATTTGCAGGCGCAGGACGGCGGGGTTGCCGTTACGGCCACGTGTAAAACCACGGGCCAAACGGGCGTTGAGATGGAGGCGCTGACCGCCGTTTCTATCGCCTGCCTGACCGTCTACGACATGCTGAAAGCCGTGCAAAAAGATATGGTGATCGAAGGCATTCAAGTCGCGTTAAAAGAGGGCGGCAAATCTGGCCGCTACGCGCTATGAGCATGATTTCCGTGGCCGAAGCGCTGGCGCGCTGCCTTGCGCTGGCCCCCAAACTGTCCCTAGAAACCGTGCCCCTGCGCGCCGCCCATGGCCGCATGATGGCAGCGCCCGCCGTTGCGCGCCTAACCCAGCCGCCCTTTGATGCATCCGCCATGGACGGCTACGCGCTGGCCTCCGCAGGCGCGGTCGGGGATCTGTTCCAAGTCGTCGGCGAAGCCGCCGCAGGGCGCGGCTTTGCGGGCGCGCTGATCGCAGGCCAAGCCGTGCGCATTTTCACAGGTGCGCCTGTGCCTGCGGGGGCCGCCAGCATTGCGATACAAGAAGATGTCACGCGGATTGGTGATACGATCACCCTAACCGCCCCCGCAGCACCCCGCGCCCATATCCGCCCAAAGGGCCAAGATTTTGCGGCAGGCGATATGCTGCCCCCCCGCACCCTGCGCCCTGCCGATCTGGCCCTGCTGGCGGCGATGAATATTCCTGAAATCGCCGTCCACCGCCGCCCCGTGGTGGCGATTATGGCCACGGGGGACGAGCTTGTCCCCGTGGGGGGCAATCCGAACCCCGATCAAATCATCGCCTCGAACGGCTATGCCATTGCCGCCATTGCCGAAAATGCGGGGGCCACCGCCCGCCTTTTGCCCATTGCGCCCGATGACCGCGAGGGGCTGGCGCATGTGTTTGGCCTAGCGCGCGGCGCGGATGTGATTGTCACCATCGGCGGCGCATCGGTGGGGGATCATGATTTGGTCGGCGAGGTGGCCGTCAGTTTGGGGATGGAGCGCGCCTTTTGGCGCATTGCCATGCGGCCGGGAAAACCCCTGATGGCGGGGCGGCTTTTGGGCGCGGCCATGCTGGGCCTGCCCGGCAATCCCGTATCCGCCATCACCTGCGCGCATTTGTTTTTGGTGCCCATGCTGCGCGCAATGCAGGGGCAAAGCCCTGATATCGCTATCAAAACCGCTGTTCTGGGCGCAGATATTGCAGCCAATGGGCCGCGCGCGCATTACATGCGGGCCAGTCTGCAAGACGGGGTCATCACCCCCTTTGCCAGCCAAGATTCCGCGCGATTGGCCCTGCTCGCCAGCGCCGATGCCCTGCTGATCCACCCTGAAGGTGCCCCTGCCCTGCCCAAAGGCGCGCAAGTTTCCTATATTCCGCTATAGCGAAAACGCCGCGCCCGTTTTGGTAGGCTTTGGTTAACCGTGCAACCTATAGGGTTAAGGAATAGAAAATAACTTGACACAAATCCAGAACAGGGGCAGAACATTGCGTAAACACCCCCCAAATGGAAAGGGTACAGGCCCATGCTGACGCGCAAACAAATCGAACTGCTTGAATTCATCTATGTGCGGCTGGAACGCGATGGCGTTCCGCCTTCGTTTGATGAAATGAAAGAGGCGCTTGATCTGCGGTCTAAATCGGGGATCCACCGCCTTGTCACCGCACTCGAGGAGCGGGGCTTTATCGAACGTATGGCGCACCGCGCCCGCGCGATGGCCGTGGTCAAACTGCCCGAGTCGCTGGAGCGTAAGTTGAAGGCAAAGGCAGGCGCGCCTGCGGCAGAGGCAAAGCCTGAACCAGCCCCCGCCTTTACCCCGCGCGTGATTACAGGCGATCGGCCCATGGCCCGCCCCCCGCGCGGCGCGATGCCAATTGAAAGCGGCTTTTCCATTGAATTGCCCGTGATGGGGCGCATCGCGGCAGGTGTGCCGATTGAAGCGATCCAGCAAATTTCGCACCATGTTACCGTGCCCAGCACCATGCTGGCTGGCACGGGCGAGCATTACGCGCTGGAAGTCAAAGGCGATTCGATGATTGAGGCGGGCATCAACGATGGCGATATCGTGGTGATCCGCGAACAGTCGGGGGCCGAGAATGGCGATATTGTCGTCGCCTTGGTCGAAGATCACGAGGCCACGCTGAAACGCTTTCGCCGTAAGGGCAATATGATCGCGCTAGAGGCGGCAAACCCCGCCTATGAAACCCGCATGTTCCCTGATCATCTGGTCAAAGTGCAGGGCAAATTGGTGGGTCTGATCCGCAGCTACTAAACGCGCGCGTAAACCGCGCCTGCTAAACCGCACCCTTTATGGCGGCACCATTCAAACTGCAGCGGCTGGCCTTTGCCGCCTTTTAAAAACTTATGGCGCAGGGGCAACCTGCGCCATTTTTGCAGGTTTTGGCGTGTTCAGGACAAGGGGTGGCAGTATTGGGCGCGGGCTGCTCCAAATCCGCGCGCGGTCGCGTGTGGGGTGCAAAATCAGCACATCGCCGTCAATCTTTGCAGCCAATGCGCCCGTGTTATCAAAGATTTGCCTATCCAACACAGTGCAGGGTGCATCGACCAGCACCAGTTCGGCAGGGTCAAACGCAGCAGGCAGGATAACGATGTCATGCGCGGCGCAGGCCGCCGTGAATTCGCCCGCCACACCCTTGCCAGACAGCAGCACGGCGGCATAGGGGCCAATGGCAAAACTGCGCGCGGTTTTTGGCCCTGCAAAACCCGCCCGCGCCGCGCCATCGGCTTGCACTGCCAAATCGCCATCATCTTCCAGCCAAGTTTTTGCGGCAAAGCCTGCGCCTTTATCGTGGCTGAGCGCGCGGCCCTGTGGCCCCATCAGCCCCGCCAGCCGCCCATCGGCACTGATCAGCACATCTGGGCGCGGCGCAAAAACCCAAAACCCCAGCGCCAGCGCCAGCACGGGCAATCCCAGCATCCGCCGCCGCCCTTGCCAGACCAGCAGCCATATTCCCCCAAGTGTGACCAGCGGCAACACCGCAGGGGGCGGGGCAACAATGGCTGTGACCGAACCTTCCAGCCCCGCCACCCAATGCGCAACGGCCAAATCCACGCGCCCGACACCTCCATCACCCACAGCGCGGGGGCCGCCGCGCCAAAGGGGGCCAGCAGCGCCGCCATCACCCCCGCCGCCATCAGCAACGACATCACAGGCACGGTCAACAGGTTGGCCAGCAGCCCATAATCGGTGAACCTGTTGAAATGCGCCGCCGCATAGGGCGCGGTCGCCGCCCCCGCCAAAACCGAGGTCAGCACCAGCGCGAACAGCGGCATAACCCATCGCGGCACCCGCCCGCGCATAATCTCGCGGTCAAGCGCGCCGTAAGCCCCCACCAGCACGACTGTTGCCGAAAATGACAGTTGAAACCCCGGATCCAGCAGAGATTCGGGCGTGATCAGCAGCAAAACAATGCCCGCAATGGCAACTGAACGCATCGAAATCGCCCGCCTGTCCAGCAGCACCGCCCCCAGCATCACCGCAATCATCACCATCGCCCGCGTTGTCGAAACATTGGCCCCCGACAAGGCCCAGTAAAACAGCGCCACAGCCAAAGACACCACGGCGGCAATTTTCTTGGCATTCACACGCAGCGCCACCACGGGGGCCAGCGCCACGCCGTACCGGATCAGCATAAACACAAAGCCCGAAATAAAGGCCAGATTCATGCCCGAAATCGCCAGCAAATGCGCAAGGTTGCTGTCGCGCAGCGCCTGCACCGTATCCTGCGTGATCGCCGCGCGATCCCCTGTCATTGCGCCCGTGGCAAATGCCCCTGCTTGGCTGGGCATATGCGCCAGCATCGACGCGGTCAGATAGGCGCGCAGGCGCGGGATAAGCTGGGCCTGCGCGTCCGCCTCGGCCCACAGCAAAACAGGGCTGCGCGTATATCCCACCGCGCCCAGCCCATCGAAAAAGGCCATACGGCGAAAGTCAAAGGCATCTGGCGCGCTGGCCCCTTCGGGGGCGGAAAGATGCGCGGTCAGAATCACCACTTGGCCAATTTGCGGGGCCACCTCGGCCGCTTGCAGCGAAATGCGCACCGATTTTGGCGTTCTTTGCGGCGCAACATCGCCCAAAACCACCTTGTCCAGCGTGATGCGCAGCGCGTCTGATCCGCTGCGATCCACCTCAATCACACGGCCCTGCACGGGGCCGTAATAGCGAAAATCCAACATCGGTGCTGCCACAGTATGCGCGCGCAGGCCCGCCGCGCCAAAACCCGCACATGCGCACAGAATGGCCACAAAAATGGGGCGGCCAAGGTCTGGCCCGCGCAACATCAGCCCCAGCATGGCCACGGAAAGCCCGCCCGCAATGGCATAATCGCCCCCGCGCGGCTCATACCCCAGCGCGAACCACAGACCCACACCGCAGCCAATGAAAACGGGAACCCAAGCAAACAATTGGCCGCGCGCTGCCAGCAGCCAATGCAGCGGCCACAAAAGCACGAATCGCCCCCAACCAAGGGCCCATTCAAGGCCCCCTTCAAGGCCCCTTTGCACCGCCTGCGCACCCACCTTGCCGCCACCCCAACATTTGCCTATTGCTAGGCCAAGCCTATCCGCAGATTGGTTTATGAAAGGTTAATTATGAACGACGCCACTTCCGAAAATGCTGGCCAAATCGTCACCCGCTTTGCCCCGTCGCCCACGGGATATTTGCACATCGGCGGGGGCCGCACGGCGCTGTTCAATTGGCTTTTCGCGCGCGGGCGCGGCGGAAAATTCTTGCTGCGGATCGAGGATACCGACCGCGAGCGGTCAACCCCAGAAGCCACCGCTGCCATCTTGCGCGGCCTTGCGTGGCTGGGGCTGGATTGGGATGGCGAACCTGTCAGCCAGTTCGCCCAAAAAGACCGCCATGCCGAAGTCGCCCATGAAATGCTGGCGCGCGGCACCGCCTATAAGTGCTTTTCAACCCCCGAAGAAATCGCCGCCTTTCGCGCGCAGGCAGAGGCAGACGGCGCATCTTACGCCGTCTTCCAAAGCCCGTGGCGCGATGCCGCGCCAGACAGCCACCCTAATGCCCCCTATGCCATTCGCATGAAGGCCCCGCGCACCGGCCAAACCGAAATCCATGACAAGGTTCAAGGAATCGTAACAATTAACAACGATACTTTGGATGACATGATTGTTCTGCGGTCTGACGGCACGCCAACCTATATGCTGGCCGTTGTGGTGGACGATCACGATATGGGCGTGACGCATGTAATTCGGGGGGATGACCATTTGAACAACGCCGCCCGCCAGCAAATGGTCTACACTGCCATGGGCTGGGATGTGCCAATTTGGGCGCATATCCCGCTGATCCACGGGCCAGATGGCAAGAAACTATCCAAACGCCATGGGGCCACGGGGGTCGAGGAATATCAGGCCATGGGCTATCCCGCTGCAGGCATGCGCAATTACCTCACCCGCCTTGGCTGGGCATCGGGGGACGCTGAAATTTTCACCACCGATCAGGCGACGAAAATGTTCGATCTGGCGGGAATCGGTCGCGCGCCCGCGCGGCTGGATTTCAAAAAGCTGGAAAACACCTGCGGGCATCATATGGCGATGATGGACGATGGCGATTTGATGGTGGAACTGACCGCCTATCTGGTTGCCGCTGGCAAACCTGCGCTCACCGAAGCGCAATCTAGCCTGCTGCACAAGGCCCTCTATTGCGTAAAAGACCGCGCCAAAACCTTTCCAGATTTGCTGGACAAGGCCGAATTTGCATTGGCCGCGCGCCCGATTGTGCCCGACGAAGCCTCGGCCAAATCGCTGGATTCGGTATCCCGTGGTATACTGAAATCATTGACGCTGCACCTGCAAAATGTTAGCTGGACAAAAGAGGCTTTAGAGCCGATCCTCAATGATGCAGCCGCAGCAAATGGCATCGGTTTTGGCAAACTTGCAGCGCCACTGCGCGCCGCACTCGCAGGGCGCAGCGCCACGCCCAGCGTGTTTGATATGATGCTGGTGCTGGGCCAAAGTGAGACGCTCGCGCGTCTGGCCGACTGCGCCGAATAAGGGATAAGCCGCCCCTTGGCTGGGACGGATCAAAACTGGGGAACCAAACATGACCGAACCAAACCGCACCAATTCACCAAGATCAGCCACGCTGACCCTTGACGGGACGTCCTATGACCTGCCCGTCATGTCGCCCGTTCTGGGCCCAGATGTGATTGACATTCGCAAGCTGTATGACGCGGCAGATGTCTTTACCTTTGACCCTGGCTTTACCTCGACCGCGTCTTGCGAAAGCACGATAACCTTTATCGATGGCGATAAGGGCGAACTTTTGCACCGTGGCTATCCGATTGACCAACTGGCCAACCAATCCACCCATTTGGAACTGTGCTTTTTGCTGCTGTACGGCGAGCTGCCAACCGCAGCGCAATTGGCCGATTTCCGCACCATCGTTACGCGCCACACGATGGTGCATGAACAGATGCACAATTTCTTCCGTGGCTTCCGCCGCGATGCACATCCCATGGCCACGATGGTGGGCGTTGTTGGGGCCATGTCGGCCTTTTACCACGACAGCTTGGACATTTCCGATGAATGGCAGCGCGAAGTTGCCTCGATCCGCATGATCGCCAAATTGCCCACCATTGCGGCAATGGCCTATAAATATTCGGTCGGCCAACCCTTTGTGTATCCAAAGAATTCCCTTTCTTACGCGGGCAACTTCCTGCATATGTGCTTTGCTGTGCCTGCCGAAGAATACGTGGTCAACCCCATCATCGAAAAGGCGATGGACCGCATCATGATGCTGCACGCCGACCACGAGCAGAACGCATCCACCAGCACCGTGCGTTTGGCGGGCTCATCGGGCGCAAACCCCTTTGCCTGTATCGCCGCTGGCATTGCCTGCCTGTGGGGGCCAGCCCATGGCGGCGCAAACCAAGCCTGCCTAGAGATGCTGCGCGAAATTGGCACGGTGGATCGCATCCCAGAATATATCGCCCGCGCAAAAGACAAAACCTCGGGCTTCCGCCTGATGGGCTTTGGCCACCGCGTGTATAAAAACTTTGACCCGCGCGCGACGGTGATGAAAGAATCGGCAGACGAGGTGCTGGAACTGCTGGGCATTCACGACAACCCGCTCTTGCAAGTGGCCAAGGAGCTAGAGCGCATCGCGCTGACGGATGAATATTTCATTTCCAAAAAGCTGTATCCGAATGTCGATTTCTATTCGGGCATCATTTTGGAGGCGATGGGTTTCCCCACATCCATGTTCACCCCCATCTTCGCCATTTCCCGCACAGTGGGCTGGATTTCGCAGTGGAAAGAAATGATCGGCGAGAAAAACCAAAAAATCGGCCGCCCGCGCCAGCTGTATGTCGGCGCGCCAAAGCGCGATTATGTCCCTGTGGATAAACGCTAAACGCTAATCGCTGCAACGCGGCACAATCCCAAAGGCGGCGCACCCCCGCGCCGCCTTTTTGCTTTGCATCCGCCGCCCTGCCGCCTATAAAGCGGCCAAATTCCAAGGGGGCCCCATGCGCAGCGCCGAGATCACCCGCAAAACCAATGAAACCGCCATCACCGTGTCCATCAATCTGGATGGCACAGGCAAATGTGCCTCCAATACAGGCGTTGGGTTTTTCGACCATATGATCGACCAACTGGCCCGCCATGCGCTGATCGATATCTCCCTGACAGCATCGGGCGATCTGCACATCGACGATCACCACACGGTGGAAGATTGCGGCATCGCGCTGGGCCAAGCCCTGACCCGCGCTTTGGGCGATAAACTGGGCATCCGCCGCTATGGCCATTTTAACCTCGCCATGGATGACGCGCAGGTCGCAACCGCGCTCGACCTTTCCGCGCGCCCGTTTTTGGTTTGGAACCTGCCCTTCCCCACCCCCAAAATCGGCACCTTTGATACCGAATTGGTGCGTGAGTTTTTTCAGGCCCTGTCCACCCACGGCGGCATCACCCTTCATGTCGATAAAATCCACGGCCTGAACAGCCACCACATCGCCGAAGCCGCCTTCAAATCCGTCGCCCGCGCTCTTCGCATGGCGGTGGAACAAGACCCGCGTGCGGTGGGGCAACTTCCCTCGACCAAGGGCGCACTCTAGCGCTTTCATACAGGCTCAAATATCCATAACCCGCAGGCAATCATGCTTACCGCCCTCGTAGATTACGATTCAGGCAACCTTCATTCCGCGCATAAGGCTTTTGTCCGCATGGCCGATGAAGTGGGCGGCGGCGAGGTGCTTGTCACCTCCAACCCCCGCGATGTGGCCCGCGCAGACCGCATCGTGTTGCCCGGCGATGGCGCTTTTCCCGCCTGCCGTGCAGCGCTTGGCGGCTATGACGGGCTGTTTGATGCCATATCGGAGTCCGTCATCACCCACGCCCGCCCGTTTCTGGGCATTTGCGTGGGGATGCAAATGCTGGCCACTTGGGGGCGCGAATATGAAAACACACGCGGCTTTGATTGGATCGCAGGCGAAGTCACCCGCATCACGCCCAGCGATCCCGCTTTGAAAGTTCCGCATATGGGCTGGAACGATTTGGTCATTGACGGCGCGCATCCAGTTCTGGATGGTCTGAAAACTGGCGATCACGCCTATTTCGTCCACTCCTATGCCATGCAGGTCACCAACCCCGCCCAGCGTTTGGCCTATGCCGACTATGGCGCGCAGATCACCGCCATTGTGGGCCGTGACAATATCATCGGCACCCAGTTCCACCCCGAAAAATCGCAATCTCTTGGCCTGCGCCTGATTGGCAATTTCCTGCGCTGGCGGCCTTAACTGCGCAATCGGAACTGGCCGATCCCGCCATCCCACACCCTGCCGTCCATTGCCAAAAGCCCCGCCAAAATCAACGCGAGGCCCCCCAAATCATACGGTGAAACCCCTTCACCAAGCACCACAAACCCAAGCCCAATCGCCGAAGCAGGAATAACGAAGGTCACGAGTGACACCATCGTCGCCCCCGCGCTGGCCAACAATCTGAAATACAGAATATAGGCCAATGCGGTTGAAAACACAGCAAGCCCCACAACCGCCCCTAGCACATCCGCTTTTGGCATCGCCATTGCCCAAGGCGCATCCACAACCAACCAAAGCGGCAAAAGCACCGCCGCCGCGCTGGCAAGCATACCAAAAGCAACCGCAATTGGCGCAAGGCCCATCACCTTGAACCGCCGCCCCCAAACGGCCGCAAACCCGTAGGACAATGCCGCGCCCAAGCAGGCCAAAATTGCCCAGATATTGGCGCCGCCGCGTCCCATATCGCCGCCCGCAATCACCAAAACCCCCGAAAAGCCCAAGGCAAGCCCCGCAATCTTTGCCCAAGACAGCCTTTCGTCTTTCGTTAGGTGATGCGCCACCAGCACCGTCCACAGCGGCGTTGTGGCATTTAGAATCGACGCAAGCCCGCCCGTAATTTGCCCCTGCGCCAACACGAACAGGCTAAAGGGAAGGGCATTGTTCAACAGCCCCATGACCAGCAGCGCCGCCCATGCCCGCACCCCCTTGGGAACCGCGCCCCGCGCGGCTGCCAGCCATAGCCCCAGCACCAATGCCCCGCCCGCCACGCGCAGCCACACGATGCTGAGCACAGGCAGACTTGGCACGGCCAGTTCCACAAACAAAAACGATCCCCCCCACAAAATGGACAGGATCGCCAAAGTGAACCAGTTTCGCACGCTCATTCGGCGCTCCTTTCGGACAAGGCTTTTGCGTTGGGCTTTTGTCCTAGGCTTGTCCTAACTGCCGCGCAAAAGCGACCCGATTCTTGCGATTAATTCGCGCGCACCCAAGTGCCCCCATCGCGGCAAATCCCCAAAACACAGCCCGACACCGCCAGACTATCCCCCGTTAGCTGCATTTTGGAATTATAGGTCTTGTCCCGATCAGGGGCCCAGATTTTGCCCCCGTCATACAGCCCATCACCTTGCGCTGTCATATCCCAAATAATCTGCTTGCCAATATCGCCGCCTGTCGTCGCCACCTCGCCCGCGCCATTCACACCTTTAATCAGCGTGCCGCAAAAGGCAGGCCCACAGGGCGCTATTTGAATAAACCCAAAACCACCATCATCTTGCGGCGCGGTTTTCCACAGCCCTTCCACGGGGTCAGCGGCCCAAGCCGCGCTGGCCATTACGGCATATACTGCCGCTGTCAAAACACCCTTTTGCATCGCGTCCCTCCAAAAGTTGCGCAGCCCCAGAATTACTGCGCAAATTACCCCACCGCGCAAGACATAAGTTTGCATCCCGCGCGCCTGTGCCGTAAAGGGCGTGCAAAACGGAGTGCGCCAATGATCCTTTACCCAGCGATTGATCTGAAAGACGGGGCCTGCGTGCGCCTTTTGCGCGGCGATATGAATGCGGCCACCGTGTTTGGTACCGACCCCGCCGCACAGGCCCGCGCCTTTCAAGACGCAGGCTGCGATTGGCTGCATTTGGTCGATCTGAACGGCGCATTCGCAGGCCAGCCTGTGAACGGCGCGGCGGTTGAGGCGATCCTTGCCGCAACGTCTATCCCCGCGCAACTCGGCGGCGGCATCCGCGATATGGCCACCATCGAGATGTGGCTATCGCGCGGCATCAAACGGGTCATCCTTGGCACTGTCGCCGTGGAAAACCCCGATCTGGTGCGGCAGGCGGCAAAAGCCTATCCCACCCAAATCGCCGTGGGCATCGACGCACGCGCAGGCCTTGTCGCCACCAAAGGCTGGGCGCATGAGACGAATGTACAGGCCACCGACCTTGCCAAATCATTCGAGGATGCAGGCGTTGCCGCCATCATCTACACCGATATCGACCGCGATGGCGCGATGGGCGGCCCCAACATTCCCGCAACCGAAGCCTTGGCGCGCGCCGTTTCTATCCCCGTCATCGCCTCTGGCGGAGTGTCATCCATGTCCGATCTTACCGCCCTGCGCGCCACAAACATCATCGCAGGGGCCATTTCTGGCCGCGCCCTCTATGACGGGGCGATTGATCTTGCCGCCGCTTTGACGATGCTGCGCGCATGAAACGCATCGCCCTTTACATCGGCCTTGCGGCCCTGCTGATCGGGCTGGCCCCGCTTATTTCAGCGCTGTCGGCGGGCCTTATCGCAATCGCTTTCGGCTGCGATCTGGACGAAGGCAGCATCCACGCCTGCATGGCACTGGGCGCAGATATCGGCCCCACGTTGTACACCATGTTCGTTCTGGGCTGGCTGGGGCTGCTGACATTGCCCATCGCCGCCTTGGGCGCGCTGGGGCTGCTGATCCTTGGACTCATCGCCCTTATCCAAAAACTGCGCCGCTAAGCCCTTCCTAACTCCCCAAATACCTTGAGGGTAAGCGTAGCGATGGCTTGCGACGTTCCTTCGCAAGCTTGGGCTAGCCCCCTTCCCCCTTCCCGCCCCCCGCGCTATACCGCAGATATGCTAAAAACCCGCATCATCCCCTGCCTTGATGTCGCCGATGGCCGCGTGGTCAAGGGCGTGAATTTCACCAATCTGATCGATGCGGGCGACCCTGTGGAAGCCGCCCGCGCCTATGATGCAGCTGGCGCGGATGAACTCTGTTTCTTAGACATCCACGCCACGCACGAAAATCGCGGCACGATGTTTGATCTGGTCACCCGCACCGCCGAGGCGTGTTTTATGCCGCTGACCGTGGGCGGCGGGGTGAGGACCCCAGAAGATGTGCGCGCGCTGCTGCTGGCGGGTGCCGATAAAGTCAGCTTCAATTCCGCCGCCGTCGCCGACCCCAATGTTGTGGCCCGCGCCGCCGACCGCTTTGGCAGCCAGTGCATCGTTGTGGCGATTGACGCAAAAACCACTGCCCCGAATAAGTGGGAGATTTTCACCCACGGCGGGCGGCAGCCCACTGGCATTGACGCGGTGGAATTCGCCCAAGCCGTGGCCGCCAAAGGCGCAGGCGAAATTTTGCTCACATCAATGGATCGTGACGGAACCAAGGGCGGCTATAACCTGCCCCTCACCCGCGCCATCGCAGATGCCGTCTCCATCCCCGTCATCGCATCGGGCGGGGTGGGCAATTTGGATCATCTGGTCGAAGGCGTAACCATCGGCCACGCTTCGGCAGTCCTTGCCGCATCCATCTTTCACTTTGGCACCTTTACCAT
>CAXNEP010000030.1:0-12276 GCA_964200865.1 Cypionkella sp.
TATGACCAAATGCAACTGCAACGCGGCCTGCAAGTGTTCACCGAAGTTTGCTCGGCCTGCCATGGGCTGAAATTCGTGCCCATCCGCACCTTGGCTGACGCGGGCGGCCCCATGCTGCCAGAAGACCAAGTGCGCGCTTATGCCAAAAACTTTACCGTTATCGATAAAGACACGGGCGAAGAGCGTGAGGCTGTTCCAACCGATAAGTTCCCTGCCAATGATGGCGCGGGCGCACCCGACCTTTCGCTGATGGCCAAGGCGCGCGCGGGCTTTTCTGGGCCTTATGGCTTGGGTATCAACCAGTTCCTAAAAGGCATGGGCGGGCCTGAATATATCCACGCGCTGCTTGTGGGCTATACGGGCGAAGAAAAAACCGAAGCTGGCGAAACATTTTATGAAAACACCGCGTTTTCAACGGGTTGGATCAAGATGGTTCCACCATTGTCAGACGATCAGGTGACCTATGCCGATGGCACGCCAGCCACGGTTGATCAAATGTCGATGGACGTGTCGGCATTTTTGATGTGGACGGCGGAACCTCACCTGAATGCCCGCAAAGAAGCTGGCTTTAAGGCGATATTGCTGCTTGGCCTGCTGTCGACCCTGCTTTACTTGACGAACAAGCGGATTTGGGCAGGCGTAAAAGGCCCGAAAAAGGCGTAAATCGCCAGAAGCGAAAACAAAACCCCGCAGCGATGCGGGGTTTTTTTATGTGCTACGGGGCGGCTGCGCGACCCCGTGATCCACGTTGATCACATGGCTGGCAAACATTTCAGCATCTCGCGCGTCATGCGTGACAATCAAAACAGTGGCACCCGTTTGTGCGGCCACTTGAACCACCAAATCCAGCATCTGCTGGCGCAAATAGCTGTCCAGCGCGGAAAAAGGCTCGTCCAGCAGCAAGATAGGCCGTGCTTGCAGCAATACCCGCGCAAGCGCGGCGCGGCCCATTTGCCCACCCGACACTTGGGCAGGTTTACGTCCGCCAAACCCCGCCAGCCCAACCTGCGCCAAGGCAGCTTCGGCCTGAGCAAGCTGCGCGGCAGTGCCGCGCCGCCCTGCCGTCAGCCCCAGCACGACATTTTGCAGCAAGGTTAAATGCGGGAATAGGTTCTGATCCTGAAACAATATTGATACAGGGCGCTGGGATGGGTCGAGGGGGGTTAAATCCTGCTCGCCCCACAAAATACGGCCCGACGTCGGGGCGATAAACCCCGCAATCGCCAAAAGCAGCGATGATTTTCCCGCCCCAGACGGCCCCATCACCGCCACGCGAGCGCCTGCATTTATGCTGAAATCGGCAGTCAGGGAAAAACTGCCCAATGACAGTTTCATGTGATTAAGCACCAGCATCACGGCCCCCCAAATGGTCAAATAGCCAAAACAGCGCAAAGGCAATCAGGATAAGCCACAGCGTCACACTTGCCGCGGCCTGCATCTGATAGGCTCCCATTAGGCGCGCGGCCAGTATTGGCAGGGTCGGCTGGTCTGCGGCGCCAAACAGGGCGATCACGCCAAAATCACCCACCGCCATGGCTGCCGAAAGCCCAAGGCCAAAGCCGATAATTGGCGCAAGGCGCGGCACGAACACCACGCGCAGCATCGCCCAATAGGGCATTCGCAGGGTGGTCATAAGTCGCGCATAGCCTGCCTGCACCTCGCGGCACGCGGGCAAAAGCAGGCGGTAGACAAAGGGCAAAGCTAAGGCCGCGTTAAACAGAATGGCCAAGGTTAGAGCCGCGTTTTGTGGCGGCATCACAGGGCGCAGGGCCAGAAATGCCCCTACGCCCAAGGCAAGGCTAGATGTGCCAAGGGGCAGCATTGCCGCAAGCTCGGCCCATATCCCCGCCCCGCGCGCCCGCGCCATTGCCAGCATGAGCGCGGCCCAAACTGCCAAAAAGGCCGATGTCACAGCGACAAAAATCGACCGCCCTGCCGCCATCCAAAACCCATTTGGCAGATCCATCAACCCCGCCAGCCCCCGCGCCGCTATCGCGACCAGCGGCAAGGCAAAGAACAGCGCGGCCAAGGCGATGACGGGCCCATCCCACCAAACGCCGCGCAGCTGCACCCTGCGATCCAGCCCCGCGCCAAAGCCCGCTGGCCGCCAAACCGCCGCCATAAATGCCACCGCCAGCAGGCATATCGCAGTTTGCATCAGGGCCAAATTCGCCGCGCGGCTAAGGTCAAATTCAAACCGCAGCGATTGGTAAATGCCCAGTTCGACCGTTGTGGCCCTTGGCCCGCCGCCCAGAATCAGCGCAACGGAAAAGCTGGTCAGGCAGACCAAGAAGATTACGGCAAAGATACTGGGCAGCGGGGCGCGCAGCATGGGCCATTCCAGATGCACAAACATTTCCCGACGCCCGAATGACAGGCTTTGCGCCAGACGAAATCGTTCGGTCGGAACACTTCCCCAGCCATTCAGCAGCATACGGGTTGCCAGCGGCAAGTTTAGAAACACATGCGCCAACACAACGCCGCCCAGCCCAAAGATGGACATTTGCGGCGCGCCCACAGCGGCCAGCGTATCATTCAGCACCCCGCCCCGCCCAAAAACGGCCAACAGGCCCATGACGGCGGCAAGGCTGGGCAGTATGAACGGGGCCGAGATCAGCCTGATCAGCGCCGCCCGCCCCCAAAACTGCGTACGAAACAGCGCCCGCGCCAAGGGGATGGCCAGCAGGCAAGACGCCGCCGCCGAAAGTGCCGCCTGCAACAGGGTAAAGCGCAGGGCGGCAAAATCGGCTGTGGCAACGCGGGACATATCGGCATGGGGCAGCAGAAAGCCAAGGCTTCCGATAATCAGCAGCCCCACGCCGCAAGCGGCCGTTATGGCCCCTATTTTGCCAGTGCGGCTTGCCATTCATCCACCGCTGCTTGGCGCATTGCCTCGACCTGATCTGCTGGAATTGTCAGCGATTTTGCGGGGGTGATCAACGTTTCAAACCCTTTTGGCAGGCCCGCCGCAGGGGTGCGCGCGGGATACATCCAGTTGGTGGTGATCAGCGCGGTCTGCGCCGCATCGCCCAAAAGATAGGTCAGAAACTGATCGGCCAGCGCAGGCTGATCGCTGCCCGCAAGCCGCCCTGCCAGTTCGATCTGCATGAAATGCCCTTCGGCGAATGGCGCGGCGGCCTTGCTGTCATCATTTTCGGCAATGAGGTGATAGGCAGGCGAGGTGGTGTAAGACAGCACCATATCGGCCTGACCTTCCAAAAACATGCCATAGGCTTCTGACCAGCCAGGGGTGACGGTAACAATATTGTCCGCCAGCTTTTCCCACAGCGCCGCCGCGCCATCGCCATAAGCGGCCTTAACCCACAGCACCAGCCCAAGGCCGGGGGTGGATGATCTGGGGTCTTGGATGATGATTTTCACATCTGACTCTGCCAATTCGGCCAAAGATTTTGGCGGGGTAGACAGCTGCTTTTTGTCATAAACAAAGGCAAACCAACCCCAATCAAAGGGCACAAAATTGGCGTCCGAAAATGCAACGGGCAGGGTTGTTTCGGCAGGCTGCACGGGTGCAAACAGCCCCGTCTGGCGCGCTGTATCGGCCAGATTTGTGTCTAGCCCAACCACAACATCGGCCGTGGTCGCCGCCCCTTCCAGTTGCAAACGGGCCAAAAGGGCGGCGCCATCGCCCGCCGTTTGAAACTGCACATCGCAGGCGCAGGTCGCCTCGAACCCTGCCTCAATAGCAGGGCCTGGGCCCCACTCGGTGGTAAAGCTGTCATAGGTCAGCACGTTCAAAACGGGCGTTTCTGCGGCTGCAATCGTGGCCAAAAAGGCACCGCCAGCAGCAAGGAGTATGGTTTTCATTAGTCTCTCCATGTTGCGACGAAGTGGTCGGAAATGGAGCGTCTGCTGCCAAACCTTCCCTCCGCCGGTATGATCCGGTTCAGGTTCAACGGGTCCGCTTGCGCATCTCAGCCCTTTCAGGCACCCCGAGGTAGCGTTGAACATAGGGGATAATTCGCCCCACGCAAGGGGGCGCATTTTTGGGTTTCACCAAGCCGTCCAATGCCCTATGTCTGCCGCAAAGGAGCCTGACATGAGCCTGAACACCTTTGGTCACATTTTCCGCGTCACCACATGGGGTGAAAGCCACGGGCCTGCGATTGGTTGCACGGTTGATGGCTGCCCACCCGGCATTGCGCTGAGTGAAGCAGATTTGCAGCCATGGCTAGATCGGCGCAAGCCGGGGCAGAATAAATACGTGACTCAGCGGCGTGAAGCGGATGAGGTGAAAATCCTGTCGGGCGTTTATGATGGCGTGACCACAGGCACGCCCATTCAGCTGCATATCGACAATACCGATCAGCGCAGCAAAGATTATTCGGACATCGCTGCCAGTTTTCGCCCCGGTCATGCCGATATTACGTATCACCAGAAGTATGGGCTGCGTGACCCGCGCGGCGGCGGGCGTTCCAGTGCGCGCGAAACGGCGGCTCGGGTGGCGGCGGGCGGCGTGGCACGGCGGGTTTTGGCCAGCCTTGTGCCTGATTTGGCGATTTCTGGCTATATGGTGCAAATGGGTGCCAAAGTGATTGACCGCGCGCGGTTTGATGCGGCGCAAATAGAAGAAAACCCGTTTTGGTGCCCCGATGCGGTGGCGGCAAGCGATTGGGCGGCATATCTGGACGAATTGCGCCTGTCGCATAATTCGGTCGGCGCGATTATAGAGGTGATTGCTACAGGGGTGCCCGCTGGGCTTGGCGCGCCGCTTTATGGCAAGTTAGACAGTGATTTGGCATCAGCGATGATGTCGATCAACGCTGTTAAGGGCGTGGAAATTGGCGAAGGCATGGCATCTGCGGCGCTGACGGGCGTGGAAAATGCGGATGAAATTCGCATGGGCCCAAATGGGCCGCAGTTTCTGTCCAACCACGCAGGCGGGATACTGGGCGGCATTTCCAGCGGTCAACCCGTTGTCGTGCGCTTTGCGGTGAAACCAACGTCAAGCATCCTTTCCCCCCGACAAACGGTGACGGTGACGGGCGAAGAAATAGAACTGGTCACCAAAGGCCGCCACGACCCCTGCGTCGGCATCCGCGCTGTACCTGTGGGCGAGGCGATGATGGCTATCGTTCTGGCCGACCATTTGCTGCTGGATCGCGGACAGACGGGTGGCGTGCGGGGGGTTATAGGGAAAACCTTTAGCTAGCTCGGCAAAGCGAATCGAATTGAGGCCACTAATTGCGTGTCAAGAATATTTTTAACTTGACTCCACATTATTCTTGTATCGAATCGACTATGTTGCTAAACACTAGGTATCAACCAACGTCAGCGTGCTGTCGTTCCAAAAGCCGCGTTAGGAGCAATCCTATGCGGCTTTTGCGTTTCATGGGGCGGTTCGGATGCGTGCAGTTTTCTACATCGACGGGTTCAACTTCTACTATCTGCGTACCAAGAACCAACCACAGTATAAATGGTTGAATCTAAAGGCACTAGCGGACACGATAGTAACTGGGGGCACGACAGTACTAGCTGTGAATTACTATACAGCCGATGTTTCAGGGAAAATCGATAGTGATGCTCCTCGAAGGCAACAGGCGTTGTTTGCGGCACTCAAAACGGTACCTCAGATTGCAATTCATAAAGGGCGTTTTCTGTATTCTGAGAAATGGGCTGGGCTTGTAAAGCCCGCGCAGGCACGCCCGAGAGAGTATATGTGGAACGAACCTGAGCCAGAGGTAGTATTGGTGCGAAAAACTGAAGAAAAGGGCAGTGATGTCAACTTGGGCGCACATCTAGTGCGAGACGGATTTCAAGATAGGTATGATGTCGCCTATGTTCTTACAAACGATACGGATTTGGTCGAGCCAATCCGGATAGTATCACAGGAGTTAATGAAACAAGTATGTATTGTCGCTCCATGCCGCCCAACCCAACGGCAAGGCAAAACAATTCCAGTTCCCGCGATATCACTCCGCAAGTATGCCAGTTTTGTTCACTATATAGATGACGCAGAGTTATCTAGGGCACAGTTCCCTGACCTCGTCGTGAGGCCGAATGGCTCCACAGTCGAAAGACCAGCCACGTGGAGATAGATACTTGATGGGGGTTTTGCGAAAATCCGCTGCTCACAAATCCTTCACCAACCTGAGCGCATCGTAAATTGCTGCGTGGGTATTGCGCGCCTCGACCGCGTCGCCAATGCGGAACAATTGGAACCCTGCTGGCCCGCCGCCCAGCGTTTGCGCCCGCCCTTCGATCAGCGCGTCATAATCCACCGCGCCAAGGTTTTCGGACAGGGGTTTCAGTGCGAAATACACCTCATCCAGCGGCAGCGTTCCGTGGTTAACGATGATCTGATCATACAGCGCGGTTTTGGCCAGCGGCATGTAATCGCTGCCAATAGTCGCGCGCAACTGGTTGCCATCGCGCGCAACATCGGTCAGGCGGTGGGTGACGGTAAACGTCACATCCCGCCCTTGCAGCGCGCGCATATAGGGTACCAAATTCATCGCCATCACATCGGGGGCAAAGCTGCGGTCGGGGGTCATTATTTCAACCACCGCGCCATTTTCGGCCAGCATTTGCGCGGCTTGCAAGGCGGTATGATCGCCCGCATCATCGAAAATCAGCACGTTAGTGCCGCATTTCGCATCGCCCGATAGAATGTCCCAAGCCGAAATCGTCAGATCATTGCCGCTGTCCAAAATATCCTTTTGCGGCACCCCGCCCGTGGCGATGATAACAACATCTGGGGCAAGGGCCAGAATATCGCCCGCCTCGGCATAGGTGTTGAAATGAAACACCACGCCGCGCGCGGCGCATTGGGCAATGCGCCAGTCGATAATGCCCATCATTTCGGCCCGCCGTTTGGTTTTGGCCGTCAGGCGGATCTGCCCGCCGGGTTTATTGGCAGCCTCGAATACGGTCACTTCATGGCCCCGTTCGGTAGCAACGCGCGCGGCCTCTAGGCCCGCAGGGCCAGCGCCCACAATCACCACATGCCGCGCCTGTTCGGCGGGCGCAATATCATGGGGCATCGTCGCCTCGCGCCCCGTGGCAGGGTTGTGAATGCACAGCGCCATGCCACCTTGATAGATCCGATCAAGGCAATAGGTGGCTCCCACGCAGGGGCGAATATCCGCCTCGCGCCCTTCGATTATTTTGCGCACGATATGCGGGTCGGCCATATGGGCGCGGGTCATGCCAACCATGTCGAGCTGGCCAGAGGAGATGGCATAGCGCGCGGTGGCCACATCGGGGATGCGGGCGGCGTGAAAGGTGGGCAGACACACTTCGGCGCGCATGCGGCCTGCAAAATCCAAATGCGGGGCAGACTTCATGCCTTGGATGGGAATCACATCGGTCATCGCGGGGTCGGTATGGATGCGGCCGCGAATGATGTTTAGAAAATCGACATTTCCGCTGGCTTTGAACATATGCCCAATGGCAATGCCCTCTGCGTCACTAATGCCGCCTTTAGTATCTTCATCAGCCGTATAGCGAATGCCCAGCAGAAAATCTGGCCCCACCCGTTTGCGGCATTCGGCCACCACATCTAGCGCAAATCGCGCGCGGTTTTCCAAACTGCCGCCATAGGGCGCGGGCAAAGAATTGGTCAGCGGCGACATGAATTGGTCCATCAAATGGCCGTAACATTCAAACTCTACCCCATCCAAACCCGCGTCTTTCATCCGCTCGGCAGCATCGGCGTAATCGGTGATAATGCGGGCAATGTCCCAATCTTCGATGAGTTTTGGAAAGGCGCGGTGGCTAGGCTCGCGCGCGTGGGACGCGGCCACAGTGGGCAGCCAGTCGCCTTTGTCCCAGCGGGTGCGGCGTCCCAGATGGCTAAGCTGGATCATCACCGCCGCCCCCGCCTCGTGACAATCATCCGCGATTCGGCGCATCCATGGCACGACCTCGTCCTTGTAGGCGAGGATATTGTTAAACACGGGCGGGCTGTCTTTTGATACGGCCGCCGACCCTACCGTCATAGTCAACGCGACGCCTGCGCGGGCGCGTTCAAGGTGGTACAGGCGGTAGCGATCTTTTGGCATCCCATCTTCGGGATAGGCGGGCTCATGGCTAGTGGTCATGATGCGGTTGCGCAGGGTAAGATGCTTTAGCTGATATGGCATAAGCAGCGGGTCGCGTGATGGGGCGGTCATGATCTGTCTCCGATTTCCGATAAGATAACGTCAGTGGCGCGCAAATTCAGCGGCGATTTGCGACATCTGGCGGCAAAACTTTCCAGCGCAGGTTTTTGCTTTGCCGAAAATTTCAGCAATGTGGCGCAGAAATGGGCGTACGGCGCGCGCGATGAAGCATCTTATGCCTGCCGCGCAGGTGCCCAATTGCGGCGTGCACCTGCGCAGCATTTTATCGGCGCATTAGGGGAACGTGATGCTTGACGCCAGCGACCAGACGCAAATGCAGCGCAGCCATGGCCGTGCGATGGTGCGCTTTGGCCTGTGCGATGGGCGGATGAAGCTGATCGATCTGGCGCAAAGAGGCAGCGGCAAGGCGATGCTTCCCCGCGTGTTTGGTTCTGTGCCCGAAGCGGTGTTTATGAACACCTCAGGCGGGCTGACGGGCGGCGATAGTTTGGAATATCGTATCCAGATGGACGCAGGCGCGCGCCTGACGGCCACCACCCAAACCGCCGAGCGTGCCTATGCGACCAGCGGCAATGCGGCGCAGGTTCGGGTGCAGGCCGTTGTGGGCGCAGGCGCGCATTTGGATTGGCTGCCGCAGGAAACCATCCTGTTCGAAGCCGCCCATGTTACCCGCAAAACCGAGATTAACTTGGCCGAAGGCGCATCTGCGCTGCTGGTGGAAAGCCTTGTGCTGGGCCGTCACGCCATGGGCGAAGTGCCGCGCAATGCTCGCCTGACCGACCATCGCATGATTCGCCGTCAGGGCCGCCCATTTTGGGCCGAAACCCTGCGCATTGATGGCGAGGTTCTGGCAAGCGCGGCAAGCCCTGCAATTTTGGGCGGAGCAAAGGCCATAGCCGTGATCGCGTTTGTCGCGCAAAACGCAGAAGACGCCGCCAGCGCCCTGCGTGCTCTGCCCATCCATGACGGCGCAGAAATGGCTGCATCGGGCTGGAATGGCCGCTGCCTGATCCGTATCACGGCCACCGATGGCTGGCCACTGCGTGCCCAAATCATCCGCATCATCACCACCCTACGCGCCACCCCCATGCCGCGCGTTTGGCAATGTTAGAGAGGCTTTCATGAACCTAACCCCGCGAGAGCGTGAAAAACTGCTGATTTCTGTCGCCGCGATCGTTGCGCGCGGCCGCCTTGCGCGCGGCGTAAAGCTGAACCACCCCGAGGCTGTGGCCTTGATCACAGATTTCGTTGTCGAAGGCGCGCGCGATGGGCGTTCTGTGGCCGATCTGATGCAGGCAGGCGCGCATGTGATTACGGCAGATCAGTGTATGTCGGGGATCCCCGAGATGATTCATTCCGTGCAGGTCGAAGCCACCTTTCCCGACGGCACCAAACTGGTGACCGTCCACCACCCCATTCGCTAGGAGACGATGATGAAGAAAATCCTAATTCCCGCCCTGCTGCTGCCCAGCGCCGCCTTTGCCCATGCGGGGCATATCGACGGCAACGTGTTCCTTGCTGGCCTGAACCATCCGATTTCTGGCGCAGATCATGTGCTGGCGATGCTGGCCGTTGGTCTTTGGGCTGCTGGCCTTGGTGGGCGTGCCATCTGGGCGCTGCCTGCCAGTTTCGTTTCCGCGATGCTTGTCGGCGGCGCGCTGGGCGCGTTTGGGATTACCTTGCCGATGGTCGAGCCGATGATCTTGGCATCCATCATTGTGCTGGGTGCGGCGGTTGGTTTGGCCCTGCGCCTGCCCTTGCCTGCGATGCTGGCAGGGGTTGCCCTGTTTGGCGCAGCGCATGGCTTTGCCCATGGGGCCGAGGGGCCAAGCACGGGTCTTACCCTCTATGCACTTGGTTTTGGGGCGGCGACGATGGCGCTACATCTGTTGGGCATCGCAATTGGGCGCGGCCTGCCCGCGCTGATCTTGCGGGCATCGGGCGCGGCGGTGGCCACGGCTGGCCTTGCGCTGGCTTTGGCATAGGGGGCGATGATGATCCCTGGAGAAATCCTTCCCGCCGTTGGTGAAATCACGCTGAATGTAGGCTCTAAAAGCCTGTTAGTCATGGTTGCAAATACGGGCGACCGCCCGATCCAAGTGGGTAGCCACTACCATTTTGCCGAAACCAACGCGGGGCTGGAGTTTGACCGCACCGCCGCGCGCGGGATGCGGCTGGACATTCCCGCAGGCACTGCCGTGCGGTTTGAACCGGGCCAGCGGCGCGAAGTGCGGCTGATTCCCTACGGCGGTTTGCGCCGCGTTTTTGGGTTTAACGCAAAAGTTATGGGGGATTTGTAGATGGCCACGAAAATTGCCCGCGCCGATTATGCCGCGCTCTATGGCCCCACCACAGGCGACCGTGTTCGCCTTGGCGATACTGATCTTATCATCGAGGTTGAGCGTGACCTGACCACCTACGGCGAAGAGGTAAAGTTTGGCGGCGGTAAGGTCATCCGTGATGGCATGGGCCAATCCCAAATTTCTCGCGCGGGCGGGGCGGTGGATACGGTCATCACCAATGCGCTGATTGTCGATCATTCGGGGATTTATAAAGCCGATATCGGGCTGAAAGGCGGTTTCATTGCCGCGATTGGTAAGGCAGGCAACCCCGATGTGCAGGCGGGGGTGGATATTATCATCGGGCCTGGAACCGAGATTATCGCGGGCGAGGGGCGTATTATCACGGCGGGTGGGATGGATGCGCATATCCATTTCATCGCGCCGCAGCAGGCCGAAGATGCGCTGCATTCTGGCGTAACAACTATGCTCGGCGGTGGCACTGGCCCCGCCCATGGCACGCTTGCCACCACGTGCACGCCTGGGCCGTGGCACATCGCGCGGATGATGCAGGCGCTGGATGCCATTCCAATGAATTTCGGCCTGTCGGGCAAGGGCAATGCCAGCCAGCCTGACGGGCTGATTGAAATGGTCAATGCAGGTGCCTGCGCGCTGAAACTGCACGAAGATTGGGGCACGACCCCTGCCGCCATTGATTGCTGCCTATCGGTTGCCGACGATATGGATGTGCAGGTGATGATCCATACCGATACGCTGAACGAATCGGGCTTTGTGGAAAACACCCTTGCCGCCATCAAAGGCCGCACCATCCACGCCTTTCACACCGAAGGCGCGGGCGGGGGCCATGCGCCTGATATTTTGAAGGTGGTTGGGTCGGAAAATATCATCCCATCCTCCACGAACCCCACCATGCCCTACACTGTGAACACGGTGGAAGAGCATCTAGACATGCTGATGGTCTGCCACCACCTAGACCGCAGCATCCCCGAAGATGTGGCCTTTGCCGAAAGCCGCATTCGGCGCGAAACCATCGCCGCCGAAGATATCCTGCACGACATGGGCGCGCTTTCTATCCTGTCATCCGACAGTCAGGCCATGGGCCGCGTGGGCGAGGTGATTACCCGCACATGGCAAACCGCCCATAAAATGCGCCAGCAGCGCGGGCGAATGGCGGAAGAAACAGGCGAGAATGACAATTTCCGCGTGCGCCGCTATGTCGCGAAATACACGATCAATCCTGCCATTGCGCATGGGGTGTCGCAACATATCGGGTCGGTCGCAGTGGGCAAACGCGCTGATCTTGTCATCTGGAACCCTGCCTTTTTTGGGGCTAAGCCAGAAATGGTGCTGATGGGCGGGCAGATTGTTGTCGCGCAGATGGGTGATCCGAACGGGTCCATCCCCGTGCAGCCGATGTATTCGCGCCCAATGTTCGGCGCGCTGGGCCGTGCGCGCGGTGACGCGGCGGTGATGTTTGTCAGCCAAGCGGGCCTTGCCGCAGGGGTCAAGGGCAGCTTGGGGTTGGAAAAGAATGTATTGGCCGTGCAAGGCACGCGCGGCATTGGTAAGCGGGATATGATTTTGAACAACGCGCGCCCCCATATCGACGTGAACCCAGAAACATACGAGGTGCGGGCAGATGGCGAACTTCTTACTTGCCAGCCAGCAACCAGCCTGCCACTGGCGCAGCGCTATTTCTTGTTTTAGGCTCTAATCATGCCATTAGGGTCGAAAATTCTACGAGCGGGCGAATGGACAGGCGCGGCCGATCATGTTGTGCTGGATTATGACGCGCGGCTGATACGGCGCAAGCGGTTGGAAACGGCTGGCGGTGGCAGCTTCATGGTTGATCTGCCCGAAACAGTGTCTTTGAACGAAGGCGATGCGTTTGAATT
>CAXNEP010000031.1:0-11949 GCA_964200865.1 Cypionkella sp.
CAGCGGTGATGGTGAAAAGGTGGGGTAAGAGCCCACCGCAGGCTTGGCAACAAGACTGGCATGGCAAGCCCCACCCGGAGCAATGCCGAATAGGGGTCTTGCGTGGAAAGGTCTGCATTTGCAGAGACCTCCACAGGGAACTTCAGCCCGAAGGCCCGGGTTGGCAGCTTGACCGCCGTGGTAACACGGTTGGCAGAGGAATGATCATCCACGGGGGCAACCCTTGGACAGAATCCGGCTTATAGGCTATCCGCGCATATCTAACCTTTGGCTGCACGATAGGTCAGACGCTTCGCGGAGGATATTTGTGCCTATCTGAAAAACATTGGCTTTCACATAGGCACAAATATCCTTGCCGAAGGCACCAGACGCTTCAACTTTTGCGGCGTTTCCCTGTTGACTCTGCCTGCGCCTTGGCTAAAAGGCAGGCTTAAACATTCCACCAAGGCGTAGCTTTGGGCTGAAGGAGACTTACTATGGCCAAACCGGCGACGATCAAGATCCGTCTGAACTCGACGGCAGGCACGGGGCACTTTTATGTGACCAAGAAAAACGCACGTACCATGACGGACAAAATGGTTGTCAAGAAATACGACCCCGTCAAGCGCGAGCATGTCGAATACAAAGAAGGCAAGATCAAGTAAGATCACTTGCCAGTCTATCAGACTGAAACCGCGCCAGAAATGGCGCGGTTTTTTCATGGGCGGCGGTGGCACTTAGCGCAACAAAAAAAGGCCACGGTTTCCCGTGGCCTTTTGCGTTTCAATCATGTGCTGATTATTCGCGGTTGCCCAAGAATTGCAGCAGGAACATGAACATGTTGATAAAGTCCAAATACAGACGCAGCGCGCCCATGATGGCCGATTTACCAAGCCATGCTTCATCGCCATGTTGTGCGTGTTCGATATATTCGTTCTTGATTGACTGGGTGTCATAGGCGGTCAGGCCCGCGAAAATCAGCACGCCAATTACCGACACGGCAAAGGCCAGCGCCGAGGAGGCCAAGAAGATATTCACAATCGACGCCACGACCAGACCAATCAGGCCCATCATCAGGAACGTTCCCATGCCCGACAAATCGCGCTTGGTGGTGTAACCATACAGGCTAAGCCCCGCAAATGCGATCGACGTGGTCAGGAAGGTTGTTGCAATCGACATGTCCGTGTAAACGGCGAAAATGAACGCAATCGACAGGCCCATCAGTGCGGCATATGCATAAAAGAACAGCTGCGCCGCAGCCACGGACAAACGGTTAATAACTGCGCCAAAGGCAAACACAGCAACCAAGGGCGCGAACATGACAACCCATTTCAGGGGCGTGCCAAAAATCGCAGCTACCAAGGTTTCATTCGTACCAACGCCCCATGCGACAGCTGCGGTCAGCAGCATGCCCACGGACATCAGCCCGTATACCTTGTTCATATGGGCGCGCAGCCCAACATCAATCTCGGCGGTCCGGGCGCCCGCGCCGATTGTCCGGATCGTCTGATAGTCAGCCATAAAAGCCTCCGCTAGGGTGGGCGGCGCGGAAATGCGCCGTATGGCGTCGATATTGGCATCTGAAACCTACATTTCAAGTGCCAATATCCAGAAAAAATCCAGAAAAACTAGGCGCGCCAGTTTGCGGGCACATCCCAAATTGGGCGCGCGGCCTCAATCCGTGCCTGACCGCGGGTCAGGCCGATATCGGCCAGCATGGCATCATCCATGTCAGCAAGGCGCGCGCGCGAGGCGGCAACCGAAGGGGCAACGCGCAGATAGGGCAATGCCCCCAGCAGCGAGGACAGGATCGAAGGGCGGGTGGCGCTGTGGCCAATTGCGGCAAACATGGTGTTTCCTTAATGGTACATTTCATCGGTTTGCGTGATAATGGCGGCTGCCAGCATCACCGAACTTGATCTTTCTACCACATCCGTGCATATTCCGAAAACGAATGTTATTGAAACTTATCATCAAGGTTTGTGATATATGCGCAATCTCGATCTGGCATCTCTGCGGTCTTTTGTGGCGATTATTGACGCAGGCGGGGTTACCCGCGCAGCGGGGTTCTTAAACCTAACGCAATCGGCAGTTTCTATGCAGATCAAGCGGTTAGAGGATACTCTGGGGCTGCCCCTGCTAGACCGCACCACGCGCAAGCTGGCCCCCACGGCAGCGGGCGAGCAGTTGATTGGCTATGCGCGCAAGATGCTGGCCCTGAATGACGAGGTGTTCACAAGGCTAACCACGCCCGAGGCAGAGGGCGAAATAATTCTGGGTGTGCCGCATGATATTGTCTATCCCGCGATTCCCCCCGTGCTAAAGGCGTTCAATGCCGAGTATCCAAAAATGCGGGTTCGGCTGAATTCGTCCTTTACCAAGACGCTGAAAGAACAATTCGCCCAAGGGGAATGCGATTTGATCCTAACCACCGAGGCGAGCGTTGATGCAGGCGGCGAGACTGTGGCGGAGCTGCCCTTGGTGTGGATTGGCGCCGTTGGCGGCAGCGCATGGAAGGCGCGGCCTCTGCGCCTTGCGTTCGAGCAGCGTTGTTACTTCCGCGCGGGCGTGCAAGCCGCGCTGGATGCGCGCGGCATCGCATGGGAAATGGCCGTCGATGGCAGCAGCACGCGGGCAGTCGAAGCTTCGGTTTCGGCCGATTTGGCGGTGCATACGGTTCTGGTAGGGTCAGAACCCCAATCGGTGGAGCGGATCAACCACGGCGGGCACTTGCCCGATTTGGGGGCGGTGAAGATCAACCTTTATGTGGCTGATCCTGTGCATTCGCCTGCCATCACTGCGCTGGCAGGGATGATACGGCAGGCCTACCGTTTGCGCGCGGCACAAAAACCCGCCGCTACGGCAGCGTAATCACCACTTTGCCCGTGGCGGTGCGGCCCCGCAACATCTCAAGCCCTTCGGGCGCACTGTCAAACGGGATATGGTGCGAGATGTGGGGGCGCAGATCGCCCGCCGCGACCCATTCCAAAACCTGCGTAAGGCTTTGCGTCAGCACTTGGGGGGCAAACTTCAGATAGCCGCCCCAATACAGCCCCATGACCGATAGGTTTTTCACCAGCAGCAGGTTAGCAGGAATCTGCGGCACCTCGCCCCCCGCAAACCCTATCGTCAGCAGTCGCCCTTCGGGGCGGGTGGCCGATAGCGCTGCCATAAAGGCAGGCCCGCCCACCGCATCATAAACCACGTCCACCCCGCCCAGCGCGCGCAAATCGGCCTTTAAATCGGGGGTGTCGCTGTCAATCAAAATATCGGCGCCTGCCGCCTGCGCCACGGCCAGCCGGTCAGCCCCGCGCGCCACGGCAATCACCTTGGCGCCCATCCGCTTGCCGATTTCCACAGCCGTCAGGCCCACCCCGCCCGCCGCGCCCAGAACCAGCAGAGTTTCCCCCGCCTGCAAGCGCGCCTTGTGATCCAGCGCCAAATGTGAGGTTCCATAGGCAATTTGAAATGCCGCGCCTGTGCTGTCATTCACCCTGTCTGGCAGCGCGATCAGCTGATGGGCGGGGGCTATTGCCGCCTCGGCCAATCCGCCACTGCCAATGAACGCGGCAACCCGCGTGCCAATAGCGGGGCCTTGGGTATCTGGGCCAAGCGCGATGACGGTTCCTGCCACTTCCATCCCCAGCGTGACGGGCCAATCTGGGCGCTCTTGGTAGCGCCCAGATTGCATCAGCAAATCGGCGTGGTTCAGCCCGCAGGCGCGAATGAAGATCAGCGCTTGGCCTGTTTCGGGCTGCGGCATAGCGGTTTCGGCCAGCGTCAAAGCTGCGCCTAGCTGTTGCACTTGCCAAGCATTCATCGCCTCTAACCCCAATTGAACCTGCCCTCGTCAGCACGGGTGGCAAGGCCTGCGAATCATCCTGTTCCCATGTCACTTAGCTGTGACGCTTTGGTTACAGAATTTTCGGGCCCACAGTAAAGTTTTCCTTGATTTTTTCGCATTTTGCCCAAATTTACGGCACTGCGCCCGTTTGGTGGCTAAACCTTTGGTGCAAAATCAGTTGACGTTACGTAAACACCCTTGGGTAGATTGATCGACCAACCATGCCAACCCATCATAAATTGCGGGAGTTAAAGCAGTTCCCCGCACGCATTCACCATAAAATATATACCAAAGTATATAGATTAAAGACTTTAGATTAGTTTTGCAATGCGTAAGTGCATATAGAAAAAATCTGCGCTACAGGGCTAATGTCTTTGATCATATCAGAAAAACGGACAATCAAATGAAGCATCCTGTCGACATCCATGTGGGAAAACGTATTCGCCATCGTCGTTGGATGATTGGCATGACGCAGCAGCAACTTGCCGACAAAGTTGGGATCAAATTTCAGCAGATTCAAAAGTATGAAACGGGTATGAACCGTGTTTCTGCTTCGCGTCTGTGGGACATCGCAGAAACTTTGGGCGTTGAGATTTCGTTCTTCTTTGAAGGTCTCAGCGAAGGCAGCGCACCTGCGCCTGCTCAGGCCGATATCATGGCCGACAAAGAGGCATTGGATTTGGTGCGCTCGTACTATTCAATTCCCGAAGCGCAGCGCCGCCGCCTGTTTGATCTGGCGCGTGTTCTGTCCGAAGCAGCATAACGCCGCCTTCAGCTTGACCAAATCGCCCCTGCCTCCTATGCGAACAGGTGTATTCGTTTTGGGGGACTGACATGCTGCTTGCGTCCGAACGTGAAGATGTTTTTGCCACCGCCCACGCCTTGGCTGATGCCGCGCGGGTCGCGACGTTGCAGCACTTTCGCAGCGACGGCTTGGCGGCTGATAACAAAGAGATTGGACGGTTCGACCCCGTCACAGTGGCAGACCGCCTGTCAGAACAGCGGATGCGCGAGATCCTTGCCGCCCGCCGCCCAGATGACGCCATTTTAGGCGAAGAGTTCGGGCCAAAGGCAGGCACTTCGGGCCTGACATGGGTGCTTGACCCGATTGACGGCACGCGCAGCTATCTTGCAGGCGCGCCCACTTGGGGCGTGCTGATTTCGCTGCGCGATGCGCAAGGGCCGATTTACGGCATCATCGACCAACCCTTTATTGGCGAGCGGTTTGAAGGCGGCCTTGGCCGCGCTGTCACAAACGGCCCCTTGGGGACGCGCCCCCTGAAAACCCGCCCACCGCGCGCCCTAAGCGATGCGATTTTGTTTTCCACCTTTCCCGAAGTCGGCACATTGGCCGAAGGCGAAGCGTTTCGCCGCGTGGCAGCGCAGGCAAAGCTCACCCGCTATGGCACAGATTGCTACGCCTATGCCCTGATTGCTGCGGGCCAGATTGATCTGGTGATCGAGGCTGGCCTGCAACCTTATGATGTGCAGGCCCCTATTGCAGTGATCACGGCCGCAGGCGGCGTGGTGACCAACTGGCAAGGCGGCCCTGCTCATGACGGCGGGCAGATACTTGCCGCCGCCAATACCGCTGTTCACGCGCAGGCATTGGCGCTGCTGAACGGATAAGGGGCCCAGTCCCCTTGTTGCCAAAGCTATGCGTCAGCCGCCTACCGAAAAGGAATTTGGGCCAAAGTGAAAGGGCTTTCGGGCAGGAATAGTTTTGCTATGCTGTCCGCGCACCTGAGTCCTTGGCCCGATTCTGTCAGGTGAATGTCATCCTCCGAACGGGCAAGGCGGGGGCGATATGCAGGAAATTCTCATCAAAGACGCGGATGTGGTCGTAACCATGGACGGCGCGCGGAGCGAAATTGCGCGCGGCGATGTGCTGATTCGTGGCGGGGTGATTGCTGCGGTGGGGCAGGGGCTGACCACATCGGGCGAAGTGATTTCGGCGCGCGGCTGTGTTGTCACCCCAGGTTTGGTAAACACGCACCACCATCTTTACCAAACCCTCACCCGCGCCGTACCTGCGGGCCAAGACGCGCTGCTGTTTGGCTGGCTGAAAACGCTTTACCCAATTTGGGCGCGCTTTGGGCCAGAAGAGATGTTTATTTCTGCCCAAGTTGGGCTTGCGGAATTGGCGCTGTCGGGCTGCACGCTGACATCGGATCATCTGTACCTGTTTCCCAATGGCGCGCGGCTGGATGATACCATCGCGGCGGCGGGCGAGGTGGGCCTACGCTTTCATCCCACGCGCGGGGCCATGAGCATTGGCGAGTCTGCGGGCGGTCTGCCCCCCGACAGTTTGGTGGAAAACGAGCCCGCCATTTTGAACGATTGCATCCGTGTGATTGACGCACACCACGATGCCCGCGATGGGGCGATGGTGCGGGTGGGCATTGCCCCCTGTTCGCCCTTTTCCGTTTCGCGCGATTTGATGCGCGATGCCGCGCTGCTGGCGCGCGATAAAGGCGTGATGCTGCACACCCATTTGGCCGAAAATGACGAAGATATTGCCTATTCTTTGGCGCAGTTTGGCTGCCGCCCTGGCCAATATGCCGAAGATTTGGGCTGGACAGGCGCAGATGCATGGCACGCGCATTGCGTGAAACTGGACGCAAGCGAAATTGACCTGTTTGCCCGCACGGGCACAGGCGTGGCGCATTGCCCCTGTTCCAACTGCCGCCTAGGCTCTGGCGTGGCCCCCGTACGCGCGATGCGGGATGCGGGGGTAAAGGTGGGGCTGGGCGTGGACGGATCGGCCAGCAACGATGCGGGCAATCTGATGCTTGAGGCGCGCCAAGCGCTGCTTTTGCAACGCGTCACGCTGGGGGCGGATGCCTTTTCCGCCCGCGCCGCGCTGGAACTGGCCACGATTGGCGGCGCACAGGTACTGGGGCGCAGTGATTGCGGATCGATCGAGGTGGGCAAACGCGCCGATATCGCAATTTGGGATGTATCGGGGATCGAGGCGGCAGGCGCATGGGACCCCGTTGCCGCCCTGATCCTGTGTGGCCCCACCCGTGTGCGTGATCTGATCGTGGAAGGGCGGCGCGTGGTGTCGGGCGGGCAGATGGCCACCATTGATTTGCCCCGCGTGATTGAAAGGCAAAACCAACTCGCGGCGCGGTTGATGGGCTAGACAGGCGCGCGCAGTTTGGATATTCAGGCCGCATGACAAACCCCAGCGCCCCTATTTTCCGCCTGCGCCGACGCCAGCTTCGCTGACGCTTTGTCTTTGTGCGCCCACCGCGCGCCCTTTCCCCGTTGACCAATTCCCCCGCCTTGGCTAGGCCTAGGCTTTCTTTGCGAAAGATGCCCCCATGATTACCGCCGTTTTGCCCACCTATAACCGTGCCCCGCTAGAATTTGTCTCGGGCGCAGGATCATGGCTGACAGCCGCAGACGGTTCGCGGTACCTTGATCTGGGCGCGGGTATTGCCGTCAACGTGCTGGGCCACGCGCATCCCGCGCTGGTGGCGGCACTGACAGCGCAGGCGGGGCAGCTATGGCATGTGTCGAACCTGTACCGCATCCCGCAGCAAGAACAGCTTGCGCAAATGCTGGTCGATCAAACCTTTGCCGATACGGTGTTTTTCACCAATTCAGGCACCGAGGCGGCCGAACTTGCCATCAAAATGGCGCGCAAATATCACTATGACAAAGGCCAGCCAGAACGCACACAAATTATCACCTTTGAAGGCGCGTTTCATGGCCGCTCAACCGGGGCGATTGCGGCGGCTGGGTCAGAGAAAATGACCAAAGGCTTTGGCCCCCTGATGCCAGGGTTTACCCAAATCACATGGGCTGATCATGACGCCATTGGCGCCGCCATCACCGATCAAACCTGCGCCGTGATGATTGAACCCGTGCAGGGCGAGGGGGGCATTCGCAGTGTCCCCGATCAATGCCTTAAGGGCCTGCGCGATATCTGCGATGCCACGGGCACTTTGCTGATTTTTGACGAGGTGCAATGCGGCATGGGCCGCACGGGCCGCCTGTTTGCGCATGAATGGGCGGGGATCACTCCCGATATCATGATGGTCGCCAAAGGCATCGGCGGCGGCTTCCCCCTTGGCGCAGTCCTCGCCACCGAAAACGCCGCCAGCGGCATGACGGCTGGCACCCACGGCTCGACCTATGGCGGCAATCCTTTGGGCTGCGCGGTGGGGGCTGCTGTTTTGGGTATCGTCGGGCAAGACAGCTTTCTGGCCGAGGTTGCCCGCAAAGGCGCGCTGTTTGCCCAAGGGCTGGAAAGCCTATGTGCGCGCCATCCAACCATCTTTTCAGCTGTGCGCGGCCAAGGCCTGATCTTGGGCCTAAAATGCGTAGCCCCCAATACCGATGTGGTCAAAGCGGCCTATTCCCAAAACCTGCTGACCGTGCCCGCCGCCGACAATGTCCTGCGCCTGCTGCCTGCGCTGAACATCGAAGACGCAGATATAACCGAGGCGCTTGCCCGCCTAGACCGCGCCGCCACCGCTTTGGAAGCAGCATGACTGCCTGCTTCCTTGCTCTTTAAATATCCTCGGGGGTCTGGGGGCGGAAAGCCCCCAGCTGCCAAATAAGCAGGCCAAACCTATGAAGCATTTCCTAGACATCCACCAAACCGAAGCCGCCGAATTGCGCGCCATGATCAATTCGGCCCACGCGATGAAAGCGGCGCGAAACAATCGCCCCAAAGGCGCGCCTGATGATGATCAACCACTTGCAGGCCGCATGGTGGCGCTGATTTTTGAAAAACCCTCGACCCGCACCCGCGTGTCGTTCGATGTGGGCGTGCGGCAGATGGGCGGGCAAACCATGGTGCTGTCTGGCAAAGAAATGCAGCTTGGCCACGGCGAAACCATCGCCGACACGGCCCGCGTTTTGTCGCGCTATGTCGATTTGATCATGATCCGCACCTTTGAAGAGGCGACGCTGCTCGAAATGGCCGAACACGCCACAGTGCCTGTGATCAACGGGCTAACCAACCGCACCCATCCCTGCCAGATCATGGCCGATGTAATGACATACGAGGAACATCGCGGCCCCATTGCGGGCAAAAAGGTGGTTTGGGCAGGCGATGGCAATAACGTCTGCGCCAGCTTTCTGCACGCGGCCGGCCAGTTCGGTTTTGACTTTACCTTCACTGGGCCTCAGCCATTAGACCCTGAAGCCGCCTTTATCGACTTTGCCCGTCAAAAGGGCAGCACAGTGCTGATCGAGCGCGACCCCTCGATGGCCGTGCAAGGCGCGGATTTGGTGGTGACGGATACGTGGGTATCCATGCACGACCCCGAATCCGCCAAAGAACGCCGCCACAACCAGTTGCGCGGCTATCAGGTCAACGAAACCCTGATGGCCCGCGCCCGCCCTGATGCCCTGTTCATGCATTGCCTGCCTGCCCACCGCAACGACGAAGTGACATCGGCAGTAATGGACGGCCCCCATTCGGTGGTATTTGACGAGGCCGAAAACCGTCTGCACGCACAAAAGGCTGTGATGCGGTGGTGTCTTGGCCTTTGAACACCTGCTCAAAGCAGGGCAACTGGCTGGTTCCTTGGTAATTCCGCCTAAGCCGAAGGCCTTGGGGGTCATCCTTCCTGGATCGGGGCCAACGGATCGCAATGGCAACGGGCCGAACAATCTTGGGCTGCATACTGATGCATATCGCAAGCTTGCCCTAGGATTGGCGGAAGCGCGCATTGCCAGTTTTCGCGCCGACAAACGCGGCATTGGCGCAAGTGGTGGCGAGGGTAACGCGGTTACGCTGGACGATTATGTTGCCGACTGCGGGTTATGGCTGCAACTGTTAGCAACTTCCAAAGCAGCCAACGACTTTCCAAGCTTACCCGTGGGCTTGCCGATATGGTTGATTGGTCATTCAGAAGGAGGAATTATCGCGATGTCCGCTGCCAAGCGGCTACTGGTTCACGGGGTTGTATTATTATGCTGCCCTGGCCGCCCCCTCGGCAAAGTATTGATCGAGCAACTCTCCAGCGATTCACAGAACCTTCCCCACGTCGCCGAAGTGGAGAGCGTTTTGAACTCTTTGGAGCGTGGTCAGCGTGCTGATGTCGCGCATTTGCCGCCACAGCTGGCGGGATTGTTTCATCCATCGGTGCAAGGGTTTTGGGCAAGCCTATTAAGAAACAAGCCCGACGATTTGATTGCGGCACTTTCTTGTCCCATCTTGATCATTGGAGGGGGAAAAGACCTTCAAGTTCCTGCAATAGATTCCAGGCGACTGGCATCGCACGCACAGCAGCCACTGGTGCGCATTTTTTCAGAAATGAACCATGTCCTGACGGATGTATTGTCTAACGTGCGGCAGGATAATCTATCGACCTATACGAACCCAGCCTTGCCGCTGTCACTGGAATTGCTGCCTATGATTGCGCAATTTATTCTTAAGCGGCTTTGATTTTTGCGGTGCGGCTGCAATGCAAAGATGAAGTCCGTAATTCGCAACGGCTGAGCTTAACTTTTGGCAACATGCGCCGCGGGCATAACCCAAGAGGCGCGTTTTGGGCGAACAGGAAAAAGTTTGCATCTTGTCCGCGCAAACTTTGCCTGCCATGGTTCAACAAATTTAAAGGCTTTGTTCACGCACTGCCTGCCCACCTTACAGACGAGAAGGCCTTTGCCGTGATAGATGGCCCAAATTCCTTTGTGTTCGATGAGGCCGAAAACCGTCTGCACGCGCAAAAGGCTGTGATGCGGTGGTGCTTGGGTGCTTAGGCGGCTTGTCCAGATTATCTGGCTTTTGGCTGTGGCATTTTTGCTGGCATTGCTTACCCAGACCCCGCAGTTCAAGGGTCTGGTTCAGCTCATCCTGCCATCCGATCCCGCCCCGCTTACGGAATCTGTGGTAGACTCCCCTGCACAAACTCGGCCCGCTATCTTTGCTTATGAGCCGCCCGCGCAGGGGTTTCAGCGCTATCAATTCATATTTGAAGGCAAAGCGCGCTTTTTTTGGATGTTGGCCGTGCAAAGCGGCCCTGCAGTCCAAGACCTAAATTCATCCCCGCCAGCCGCCGTTTTGCTACTGCACGGGTCCCTGCGCGATGGGCGGTCGATGCTGGATATGTGGCAGAAAATTGCGGCCAATGGGGCGGTCTTGATTGCGCCCGATAGTTTTGACCCTGCAAATTGGAGCCTGAAAAACGATGGCGCGGCATTTCAAACCGCTGCTTTAGCGGCAGCGATGGCGATTTCCCCTTTTGATCCTGACCGCGTTTTTCTTTATGGTCATTCATCGGGCGCGATACTTGCGCTGGAACTGGGCAATTGCACCGATCTGCGCGTTCAGAAAATCGCCATCCATGCAGGTTTCTTTAGGGGTTGCGCGGGATGGGGCAAACCAGTCCCGCGCCCCTATCTTATTCAAGCTGGCGATTTGGATGAGACGGTTCTTCTGCAAGATGTGCGCGCTTCGGCGCAGTTGATCGCAAAGAAAGGCTCGCCCGTAGACCTTACAGTCATCGCAGGCCACAATCATTGGTATTACCACATCGGCCCCGCTCTTGCGGCGCAGGCGTGGCAGTTTTTTCAAAAATAAGAAAGCCGCTGTGGACGCCGCCTAATCCACACGGTGTTTCAACACCACGGGCAGAACAAGGTCTTCTTCATCGGTCAGATGCTGGCCCAGCATTCGTTCAAACCGCCCCAGAACTGCGCCAAATCCTGCGACCAGTTCGCGCTGGGCGGTATCATCGCCTTCGCGCAGCAGGGCGTTCGCGTCTGCCGCAAAGGTATCGATCAATTCGTGCAGGGTGTGATGATCTGCGTCCAGCACCTCAAACCCGCGCGCGATGCGCGGTTCTAGCTGCGCCAGATGCGGGAAATAGGCGGTATCTTCGATTTGGTGATGCCCCACCAGTTCCCCCAAAAACCGCTGGCCCAGCCTTGCCAACCGCTGGCCATACTCTTGCGCCGATATCTGCCCGTCTAAACGCAGCGCGCTATCATCTTGCATCCGTGCCATCATGGCGCGAAAGTTCAGATGCCTGTCCAGCCAAAACGCTGCCAGCCCGTCAAAATGGGGATGCGCGGCCCACCCCTCGCGCGGGTAATCGGCCAAGATGATGCGAAATTCGTCGGGCAACGTGCTGCGGTGGTACAGGGCTAAAGGGTCATCT
>CAXNEP010000032.1:0-11941 GCA_964200865.1 Cypionkella sp.
AAAATTCTAGATACGCAGGTTAGGATGCCGCAGAATAGAATATTTTCCTATGCCGCGCGCGGGAGGCCAAAAGAATGTCGCAAATGGGCGGTGCAAACTAGGGCGGCATTCTATAAATCTGTAAACGTACGGGCCTATGCCTTGCCCAAAGGGCGCAGTTGCGCCAGAATATGATCAAATTATGGGGGCCGAAATGCTGCACAAACGCGATTTCTATATCAATGGCGCATGGGTGGCCCCGCAGGCTCCGCGCGATTGCGATGTCATCAATCCTTCGACAGAAGAGCCTTGTGCAGTTATTTCGCTGGGGTCAGAGGCTGATTTGAACGCAGCCGTTGCCGCCGCCAAGGCCGCCTTTCCCAAATGGGCGGCAACACCGATGGCAGATCGCCGCGCGGTGGTGGAACGGATTTTGCAGCAATATCACGCCCGCGTGGAAGAGCTATCGCAAGCGATTTCGATGGAAATGGGCGCGCCCATTGATCTGGCGCGCGAAGAACAATCGCCTTGCCTGCCGTGGCATTTGGAAAACTTTCTAACCGCCTTTGACAAAATGGAATGGATCCGTCCGCTTGGCCCCCATGCCCCAAATGACCGCATCGCGTTGGAACCTATCGGCGTGGTGGGGCTGATTACGCCGTGGAACTGGCCGATGAACCAAATCGCGCTGAAGGCCATTCCCGCCATTCTAACAGGCTGCACCTGTGTTCTGAAACCGTCCGAAGAATCCCCGCTGAACGCGATGATCTTTGCCGAATTTTGCCATGACGCGGGCCTGCCTGCGGGGGTGTTCAATTTGGTCAACGGTGACGGCATTGGCGTGGGCGCTGCGATGTCGGCGCACCCTGATATCGAAATGATTTCCTTTACGGGGTCAACGCGCGCGGGCCGCGCCATTTCTGCCGCCGCCGCGCAAACGCTAAAGCGCGTCACGCTGGAACTGGGCGGCAAGGGGGCGAATATCGTCTTTGCCGATGCGGGCGAAGAGGCCGTTGCGCGCGGTGTGCGCAAGATGATGATGAACTCGGGCCAGTCCTGCAATGCCCCCAGCCGTATGCTGGTGCAGCGCCCCCTGTATGACCGCGCTGTCGAAGTGGCCGCGCAAACCGCCAATGCCATCAAGGTTTTGCCATCGAATCTAGAAGGCGATCATATGGGCCCCGTGGTGAACAAACGCCAGTTTGACCAAATTCAGGGCTATATTGCAGCGGGCATTGATGAGGGCGCGCGTCTGATTGCGGGCGGCCTTGGCCTGCCAGACAGCGTCAATCGTGGCTACTTTGTGCGCCCCACGGTCTTTGCCGATGTGCGCCCTGGCATGACCATTGAACGCGAAGAAATCTTTGGCCCCGTGATGTGCATGATCCCCTTTGATACCGAGGAAGAGGCGCTGCATATCGCAAATGATACGCCCTATGGCCTGACCAATTTTGTGCAAACCCAAGACGGCGCGCGGCGCAACCGTTTGGCGCGCGCGCTGCGGTCGGGCATGGTGGAAATGAACTATAACGGGCGCGGCGCGGGCAGCCCCTTTGGCGGGGTCAAACAATCGGGCCGCGCGCGCGAAGGCGGGCATTGGGGGTTGGAAGAATTCCTAGAGGTTAAGGCGATTTCTGGCTGGGATTCGTCGCAAGACGCATGACGAAAACGGTGCGCAAAGGGTCGCCCTAGCCACTCACACCGTATAGAGAATTGGCCCTAGGCTGGCGGTATGACGCAGTTCCCTCGCCTATCCCAACCCCTAACCTTGCGCGGGCATACCCTGCGCAACCGCATCGTGTTCGGCGCGCATACCAATAACATGTCCGAAGGCGGTCTTCCGCTGGCGCGCATGGCGGGATATCTGACCGAACGCGCGCTGGGCGGGGCGGGAATGATTGTGACCGAACCCGTGCCCGTACATCGCACAGGGGTGCTGACGCGGGGCAATTTGCTACATGGGGATGATGCCATCATCGCGCCCTTCCGCGCCATCACAGATGCGGTCAAAGACGCGGGCGCAGTGATTTGCCAGCAGCTTTACCATGTGGGCGCGCACGGTGATTCTGACCTTAGTTTTGCGCCCCATGTCTCGCCTTCGGGCGGCGTCAGTTACCATGACAGTGACGGATCGCATGCCATGACGGGGGGCGAGGTGCAAGAGTTGCTGGATGCCCATCTTGCCGCCGCCATCCGCGCGCAAAAAGCGGGGTTTCAAGGGGTCGAGGTGTGGGCAGCCTATCATTCCCTGATTGACCAATTCTGGACCCCGTGGAGCAATGCGCGCGCCGACGATTGGGGCGGATCCTTGCAAAACCGCACCCGATTTTCGCGCACGCTTATCGAAAACATCCGCCGCGCCTGCGGCGAAGATTTCATCATCGGCCTCGCCATCAGCTATGCGCCCAGCTATTCGGTGAACCTCTCAGGTCAGGAATTGTGCGAGATTGTCGCCCTGCACGATGCCACGGGCCATGTCGATTATGTCACTGTGGGCGCGGGCAGTTATCTGGAATTTGACGCGATTATCCCGCCTTTTACCCATGGCGAAAAATTGACCACGCCGCTGACGGCGCAGCTAAAAGCGCAAGCCAAATATGCGGTGATCACATCCGAGGCGGGTATCCGCACGCCCCAGAATGCCGAGGATGTTTTGGCATCCGGTCAAGCAGATTTGGTATCCATCGTGCGCGGGCAAATCGCCGATCCACATTTGGCGGCCAAGGCGACATCGGGCAGGGCGGATGATATTCGCCCTTGCATTTCGTGCAATCAAATGTGCTGGGGCAGGCGCAGCCGCGATTATTGGATTTCGTGTCTTGTGAACCCATCGGTCGGGCGTGAATATGAATGGGGCGGCGACCGTTTTGCCCCCGCGCATGCGCCCAAATCTGTTTTGGTTGTGGGCGCAGGCCCAGCGGGGCTAGAGGCTGCGCGCGTCGCCGCCCTGCGCGGGCATAAGGTTGAATTGCACGAGGCGTCCGCCGAAATTGGCGGGCAATTCCGCCTAGCGGGTCTTCAGCCGCGCCGCGCGCAGATCCTTGATCTGATGGCATGGTATGAACGGCAATTTGCTGATCTGGGTATCGCCCTGCACCGCAACAGCTATTTGGACGAGGCCGACCTTGCCGCCCACCCTGCCGATACGATCATCATCGCAACGGGCAGTCTTCCTGACGAGGCGGGCACGCAGCGCTGGCGGCCCGATTTGCCGGCGCTGCCTGGAATTGATCTGGGCGGCGTTTATGCGCCCGAAGCCGTGCTGCGGCGCGCGGCGCGGTTGGGCGATAGCGTGCTGATCTATGACGAAGGCAGCAATTGGCGTGGTGTCGGCACGGCATGGTATATGGCCGAAAAGGGGCATAGCGTGACCATCATCACGCCCGAACCCTTTGTTGGCCGCGAGATTGCCCGCACCGCCGCCGATGGGGCCGCGCGCAAACGTCTGGCAGGGCTTGGCGTGCAGTTTCGGGTGGAACACTGCCTTTCGGCCTGGCACGGTAATGGCGCGACCATCCGCAATATGCTAACGGGGGACGAGGAAACTTTGCCCGCCAGCGCGCTGATTATGGCCACCACCAACCGCGCTTTTGACCCGTTTTCGCAAACAATTGGCGATAAAACCATGCACCGCATAGGCGATTGCTTGGCCCCCCGTCTTGCCGCCTATGCCTTTCACGAAGGGCGCAAAATGGCGCTTGCCCTTTAGCTGCTATTGCATATCACGCTTGCCTTGCGCGATAGTTTGCCCAGACAAGCGAGGCCCGCCATGAAACAGATGATGCTAACCCTAGTTGCCCTTATTTCCCTGTCGATGCCAGCATATGCGGCCTGCTATGTCGACTATAAGGCGAAAAAAGACGATCCCCTGCGCCTGCATTACGGCGTGGCAGAAGTGTCCTGCGGCGGTGATGCTTACGGCGAATTGGCGGATCGTTTGGCTGCAAATGGCTGGACATTGCTGGCCATTGTGTCCAGTTTCGATGAAACGGGTTTGGCAGAGAGAGAAGCCAGTGCGGCCGAATACTTCCTTCGCTTCTGATCTTTTGCGCGCGGGCAACCGCGCGGTTGTGTTTGGCATGGCGGCGATTGTCGCCGTTTTGCTGGCGGCGGCGGTGTTTTTGTTCGCCTATCTGCCCGATGCGAATACGTTCAACGCGCGTGTCGAGGCGCTGTTTATCGCCAATGCCGACCTGACGTCTGGGGCCGAGATTAAGCTGCTGGAAATACTCGCAGGATCGGGCACCGCCTTTTCCGAAGTGCTGCAAAGCTACCGCCAAGTGATATTCGTGCTGCTGGCCTTTTCCACCGCGCTGATGATCGCGGCGCTGGTGTTTTTGGTGACGATCATCGCGCAAAACCGCCGCATATCCGCCATAGCCCGCAGCGGGATTCAGGTGCAATCGATCCTAATTTCCCGCGAGGCGCGCACGGTTTACATCAACGATCTAGAGTTTGACCTAACCGAAGCCGCGCTGGAAACCCTGTCGGTTCTGGCCGAGGCGCGGATGGACGACGACATTCTGACAGGCGCGCAAATTGAAGGCGTGATCTCGGGCCGCGACGCCGCTGATTGTGACGAGGCAGCTGGGGCGACACGGATTAAACGCCTGCGCGATGCGCTAGGCAATCAGCTGGTGGCGGAGTTGCTGGTGAAGACCGTGGCCAAGCGGGGCTATGCGCTGGCGGTGGGGAAGGATGCGATACGGATGATTTGAGGGGGGGGTGCGGTATGTTGCGTGCGCCCTATGATTCGTATTTGCGCAAGGATACACTCAAACAATGAAAAACATATTGTTCGTGTGTGGAAAGGGGCGAAAAAGAAGCCCAACGGCAGCTGCTGTCGCCGCGCAAGTCCTTGGCGTGCAGACAGATTTTGCAGGGCTTAGCGACGACGCTGACGAGCGATTGTCGCCAGAACACCTAGATTGGGCAGATGTCGTCATCGTTATGGAAAAGGCGCAATTGGCGCGCTTGCGTCGCAAATCGGGTTCTTTTCTAAAGGGTAAGAAACTGGTTTGCCTTGATATTCCAGACGACTATGAATTGATGCAACCAGAGCTTGTCGCGATCGTGACCAAACGGTTGACCCGGATTATGCCTTAAGTGCCATCTGAGACTGTCGCGAAAGGGTCGTACATGATCAATGGGGCGGGGTTCAGAGCCTAAACCCTCTCCCCCCTAAGCAACCTCGGCATCCCTTCCCCAGCCACCCCGGCAGCTTTGCCCATAAACGCCCGCCGCAGGGCTGGCATGGCTGCAACAGCGCCCATCCCCATATCCCGCAATCCCCGCAGCACGGGGTTGTCGTTTGAAAACAGCTTATTCACCCCGTCCATCCCCAGCGCCATCAGGGTCGTATCGAAACGCCGCCATTCCTGATACCGCGCCAGCACGTTTGCCGCGCCGATGTCCAGCCCAAGGCGGGCGGCGTCCGTTAGCACTTCGGCCAGCGCGGCCACATCGCGCAGGCCAAGGTTTAATCCCTGCCCCGCGATAGGGTGCACGCCGTGGGCGGCATCGCCAATCAGGGCTATGCGGGGGGCGGTGAATTCTTTCGCAACAGTCAGGTTTAACGGATAGGTAAACCGCGCCCCTGCCAGCGTAATCTGCCCCAGAAAATCGCCAAAGCGGGGGCGCAGGGCGGCCAAATATCCCGCATCATCCAGCGCCTGTATCTGCGCTGCAAGGGCGGTCTTCTCGCTCCACACAATCGACGAATGATGCCCGCCGTGCAATGGTAAAATCGCTAAGGGGCCAGAGGGTAGAAAGTATTGGTGCGCAGTGCCGCCGTGTGGTTTTTCGTGGTGAATGGCGGTGACCAGCGCGGTTTGCCCATACTCCCACCCCCAGCGGGTGATGCCCGCGCGGCTCGCCACTCCGCTTGTCCGCCCATCGGCCCCCACAATCAACCGCGCTGTCAACACGTGGCCATCGGCCAAGGTCACATTGGCATTGCCCGCCTTTACATCCTGCGCCACAACGCTTTGCCCGCTGATCAGGGTGATCTTTTCCTGCCCTTGCATCGCGGCCAAAAAGCCTGCGTAAACATGGCGGTCTTCCACCATATATCCCATCGGCCCCGCGCCCAGTTCGGCGTGATCAAAGGTCATGAAAAACGGCGCAGGGCCGCGCCCCACCACGCCATCGGTGGTTTTGATGTGCAGCATCGGCTGGGCGTGATCTGCGAGTGCGGGCCAAACCCCAATGGCAGAAAGCAGCCGCTGCGAGGCCGCCGCAATCGCATAGGCCCGCCCGTCAAACCCCGCCGCGCCGCGCATATCGGCCGCGCGCGCATCCACCACAGCCAAGTTCATGCCCGCTTGGCCCAAGGCCAGCGCCAGCGCGGGCCCATTCAGCCCACCGCCCACAATGATAATGTCAAAATCTGTATTCATGCACCCAATATGGCGCATCGTGCGGGATTGTCCATGCGCCCCCTTGCCGCTAGGCTGGCCAAAAGCGGGGGCGATATGCGCAGAAATTGGGGCAATCTTTCGGCGGTGGATTTGGGCGCAGACATTGCGCGCGGCAAGATCAACCCTGTTGAATTGGCCGAGTATTTTCTGGATCAGATCGCAGCCCACCCCCTTGGGCCGCGCATCTATGCCCGCACCACCGAAGGCCGCGCGCGGGCCGAGGCGATGGCGGCGGCGGCCCGCGCCAAATCTGGCCACAGGCGGGGAGCATTGGACGGTGTGCCGCTGTCGTGGAAGGATAACTTTGACACTTGGGATGCGGTGACCGAGGCAGGGTCGGCCCTGCTGCGAAACCGCCAGCCCAAGGCGGATGCCGAAGTTTTGCGCAACGCCACGCTGGCAGGCGCGGTCTGTCTTGGCAAAACCCATATGTCGGAATTGGCCTTTTCGGGGCTGGGTCTGAACCCAATCACCGCCACGCCGCCTTGCATCAATGATGCGGCAGCAGTGGCGGGGGGGTCATCCTCTGGCGCGGCAACATCCGTGGCCAATGGGCTGGCCCCTGCGGCGATCGGCAGCGATACGGGCGGCTCGGTTCGCGTGCCTGCGGCGTGGAATGATTTGGTGGGGTTTAAGGCAGATCACGGCAGCCTGCCCATGGGCGGGGTGGTGCCGCTATGCGCAAGGTTTGACAGTATCGGCCCCTTGGCCCGCACTGTGGCCGATTGCGCGCAGGTTTGGGGGGCGCTCGCGGGCGCGCCTGTGCCCGATATGGCAGGGGCAACCATCGCAGGCGCGCGGCTGGCGGTGCTAGAGGATGTCGCCTTTGACGATATTCGCGCCGCCCCTGCCAAAGGGTTTGACGATGCCATCACCCGCCTTGCCCGCGCGGGGGCGCAAATAACACGCCTGCACTTTCCCGCCATGGCGCGCGCGATGCATCTGGCAGGGCTGATCTTTACCCCCGAAGCTTATGCGCAGTGGCGCACCACCATCGAAGCTGCACCAGACAAAATGTTCCCCCCCATTCTGGCCCGTTTTCGTGCGGGCGGCGATATAGCTGCCGCCGATTACATTGCCGCTTGGGCAGAGCTGGACAGCATCCGCGCCCAGTGGCGCGGCGCGGTCGCGGGGTTTGACGCCGTGCTGTTGCCCACATCGCCCATACTGCCGCCCAACGCACAGCGCCTGCTGGATGATCCCGCCTTTTTCGCTGCTGAAAACCTATTGGCCCTGCGCAACACCCGCATTGGCAACCTGATGGGCGGGGCGGCGATTACCTTGCCCACGGCGCAACCATCGGTCGGAATTTCGCTGATGGGGCAGGGCGGAGGCCATCTTTTGCGCATAGCTTTTGCCGCCGAGCGGGCATTACAGTAACGCCCCGCCACACGTCGCGCCATTTTTCGCGCGGCACTGCGCAGTTTTTCTAGACCCGCGCCGCATTTATGGCTATTCTATATTCAAACAGGGCGACATGACCCTGAGTTGAGGCAGACATGGCATTTCCTGAGCGGTTTTCGAACCTGCCAGATTACGCATTTCCGCGCCTGCGGAAGTTACTGGATCATCACCCAGCGGGCGGTGATCCCATTGCCATGACCATTGGCGAGCCGCGCCACCCCATGCCCGAATTTGTCGCCCCCATACTGGCCGCCCATGTGCATGAGTTTGGGATCTATCCGCCCAATGACGGCACCCCCAGCCTTTTGGCCGCCATTTCCGCATGGCTAAAGCGGCGCTATGGCATTGATATTGCCGATAATCGCCTGATGGTGCTGAACGGCACGCGCGAGGGGTTGTTTAACGCCTGTATCGCGCTGTGCGCCGAGTCCAAACGCGGCCAACAGCCTGTCGTGCTGATGCCGAACCCGTTTTATCAAGTCTATGCCGTGGCGGCCCTGACCGTGGGGGCAGAGCCTGTTTATGTGCCCGCAACTGCCGCAACGGGCTTTTTGCCCGATTATGCCGCCCTGCCTGCCGAGGTTTTGGACCGCGTGGGCGTGGCCTATATCTGCTCGCCCGCGAACCCTCAGGGGGCGGTTGCCAGCCGCGCATACTGGGCGCAGCTTTTGGCGCTGGCGGAAAAGCATGATTTTACCGTGCTGGCGGATGAATGTTATTCTGACATCTGGCGCAGCAGCCCGCCCGTGGGCGCGCTGCAAGTGGCGGGTGAAATGGGTGCGGACCCAGAACGCGTGTTTACCTTTCACTCGCTTTCAAAACGGTCAAACCTTCCAGGGCTGCGGTCTGGCTTTGTGGCAGGCGGCGCGCTGGGCATGGCGCGCATTCGCCAGCTGCGCGCCTTTGCGGGTGCGCCGCTGCCCCTGCCCATTCAGCGCGTGTCCGAAGCGGCGTGGAACGACGAAGGCCATGTGGCCGCATCGCGCGCGCTGTATCACGCCAAGTTTGATTTGGCAGATCAGATCTTCGCAGGCATCCAAGGTTTTGCCTGCCCCGAAGGCGGGTTTTTCCTGTGGCTGCCCGTTGCCGATGGCGAAGCTGCCGCGCTGAAGCTGTGGCAAAAAACGGGCGTGCGGGTGCTGCCCGGTGCCTATCTGTCGCGCGCGGTGGGCGGGCACAACCCCGGCGCGGGGTATATCCGCGTGGCGCTTGTCGCCAGCTTTGACGAAACAAAGGCGGGGCTAACGGCCCTGCGCGACTGCATTTATGGGGTGGAGTAAACCGATGGCCTCTTATCAAACACGCGACCCTTTGCTGGATGATAGCACCACCGAAATGCTGGAAAAGCGCGGGCGTGAATTGGTGGGGATCGGCCTTTTGGTTGTGGCGCTGCTGGCCGCGCTGATGCTGGGCAGTTATACCCCTTCTGATCCGGGTTGGATGGTGGCCAATGATGCGCCGATTGCGAATTATCTGGGCGGGTTCGGCGCGGCGCTGGCATCGACCTTGGTGGTGATTTTTGGTCTGGGTATTTGGGCCGCGCCTGTGCTGTTTGCGGCTTGGGGCCTGCGCTGCATCACCCATATCGGGGCAGATCGGGTTTTGCCGCGCATTTTCTTTTCGGTTTTCGCCATCTTGTCGGCATGCCTGTACGCCACAACCTTGCAGCCCAGCGAGGCATGGATTGCCGACCATGGCTTTGGTCTGGGCGGGCTGCTGGGTGATACTCTGCTGGGCACTTTGCTTGGGCTTTTGCCCACCTCTGCGGCTGTGGGGATTAAGCTGTTATCCTTGGCGACAGTACTGCTGATGCTGGCGCTGATGGGATTTGTTATGGGGTTTGACCGCGCCGAACTGGCCGCGCTGCGCAACTTTCTGTTGGGCGGGTTGGTGGGCAGCTATTCGGCGGCTTTGGGCAAAGGTATGCAAGGCGCAAGCTTGGCCCGCCAAAGCCTGCGCGCGGCCCCAGAGATGGTGCAAAACCGCGCGGCTTATGGGCAGGCTCCGCAGAAAAATGACGCTGGATACGGACAGCACCCGCAATACTATGCGCCGCCGCCCATGCATTCAGCCGCGCCCACGGCCCATCAGGGTATGTTCAGCCGCCTTGCTGCTGCCCCCAAACCCCGCCCCGATCCTACCCCCGAATTGATTGAACGCAGCTTGCCCGACAGTGCCGAGGTGCCAGCCCCCAATGACGACCGTCTGCGCGCGCGCATCAGCGATGTGGTGCGCAATTTTGCGGCCAATCCGCCCGCGCCGCGCCCCACCGCGCCCGTGCTACGCAGCGAGCCGCCCGTGGGACGCAGCCTGACTGCGGGCATTGTTACTGCTCCGCGCGCCCCGCTTATTGCCGATACAACCCCCCGCACTGCCCCCCGTATCACCCCGCGCGCCGCGCCGCAGCCCCTGCCCGAAATGGCGCAGGATGCGCCCGAAATGGGCTATGGCGATTGGGTGCCAGAACATCATTACGACGCGGCTGACTATACCGCAGCCCCGCTGGGTCAAGAACCGTCCCGCGCCCCCGCGCTGACCTTAGGGGCAGATCTGCGCCGCGCGAAGGTGGACGCACCTGTGAAAAAACCGCTGGCACCATCGCGGCAAGCCTTGGCCGAAAGCCAACCGCGCCTGCGTTTTGATGACAGCACCCCACAGTATGAACTGCCACCCCTGTCGCTGCTGACCAGCCCCGACACGGTGCAACGCTATACCCTTTCGCACGAGGCGCTGGAAGAAAACGCTCGGATGCTGGAATCGGTGCTGGATGATTACGGCGTTAAGGGCGAGATTGTTTCCGTGCGCCCTGGCCCCGTGGTGACCATGTACGAACTAGAGCCCGCCCCTGGCCTGAAAGCCAGCCGCGTGATTGGTCTTGCCGATGATATCGCGCGCAGCATGTCGGCCTTGTCCGCGCGTGTGTCTACCGTGCCAGGCCGCACGGTGATTGGGATCGAGTTGCCCAATGCCACCCGCGAAAAAGTAGTACTGCGCGAGATTATCGCCGCGCGCGATTTTGGCGATAGCGCCATGCGCCTACCGCTGGCGCTGGGCAAAGATATTGGCGGCGATCCCGTGGTCGCCAACCTTGCCAAAATGCCCCACTTGCTGATTGCGGGCACTACGGGGTCGGGCAAATCGGTGGCGATCAATACGATGATCCTGTCGCTTTTGTATAAGCTGCCCCCCGAAGAATGCCGCCTGATCATGATTGACCCGAAAATGCTGGAACTGTCGGTTTACGATGGCATTCCGCACCTGCTTTCTCCCGTGGTGACCGATCCGAAAAAGGCCGTTGTGGCGCTGAAATGGGTCGTGTCCGAAATGGAAGAACGCTATCGCAAAATGTCCAAGATGGGCGTGCGCAATATCGAAGGCTATAACGGGCGCGTTCGCGAGGCGCTGGCCAAGGGCGAGATGTTCCGCCGCACCATTCAAACGGGCTTTGATGAAAACACGGGTGAGCCAGTGTTTGAAACCGAAGAATTCCAGCCCATCGTTCTGCCCTATATCGTGGTTGTCGTTGACGAGATGGCCGATCTGATGATGGTCGCAGGCAAGGAAATTGAAGCCTGCATTCAACGCCTTGCGCAAATGGCGCGGGCATCGGGCATCCATCTGATTATGGCCACGCAGCGCCCCTCGGTGGATGTGATTACGGGCACGATTAAGGCGAACTTCCCCACCCGCATTTCGTTCCAAGTTACCAGCAAAATCGACAGCCGCACCATTTTGGGCGAGCAGGGGGCCGAACAACTGCTGGGCATGGGCGATATGCTGTTTATGGCAGGCGGCGGGCGCATAAGCCGTATTCACGGGCCTTTCGTGTCGGATGAAGAGGTTGAGGAAATCGTCAACCATCTGAAATCTTATGGGCCCCCAACCTATGTGTCGGGCGTGGTGGAAACCCGCGATGAAGAGGGCGGCGATGTGGACGCGATGTTGGGTCTTGGCGGTGAGTCATCTGATGATGCGCTATACGATCAAGCCGTGGCGATTGTGGCCAAAGACCGCAAATGCTCGACCTCCTACATCCAGCGGAAGTTGGGGATTGGGTATAACAAAGCGGCAAGGCTGGTGGAACAGATGGAAGAAAATCTGGTTGTGACCACCGCGAACCATGTGGGGAAGCGCGAGAT
>CAXNEP010000033.1:0-11760 GCA_964200865.1 Cypionkella sp.
TCGCCCGCCGATTTGTGCCCCACCTGCCATGGGCCGTCCATCTCGTTGCCAAGGCACCACAGGCGGCAATTCCACGGGTCTTTGCGCCCGTTCTTGGCGCGCAGATCAGACCAATGGGTGCCGCCCTTGTGGTTTACGTATTCAACAAAGGCCCGCGCCTCATCCAAACCGCGCGAGCCTAGGTTGACCGCGAGCATCATTTCTGTGCCCGCTTTTTCGGCCCAATCGGCAAATTCGTGGATGCCAACTTGGTTGCTTTCGGTCGTGCGCCACGCCAGATCAAGCCGCTTTGGGCGATCAGCCTTGGGGCCAATACCGTCTTCCCAGTTATAGGCAGATACGAAATTACCCCCGGGATAGCGGCAAATCGGCGTGTTCAGATCGCGCACCAGTTCCAGCACATCGCCGCGCATGCCCGCAGCATCGGCAGTGGGGTGTCCAGGCTCATAGATACCCGTATAAACCGCCCGCCCAAGGTGTTCGAGGAAGGATCCGTAAATCCGCTTGTCGATATCGGCTATCGTAAAGGCGCTATGCGCTGTGACCCGTGCTTTCACTTTTTCTCTCCCCAAGCCAGAATCATAATCCGTAATTCTGGTCTATATCTGAATTGCTGGTATAGTTCGCCAGCAAGGGGGCATTGGTCAAGTGAAAAATGATGAAATCGCGAATGCGAAGGGGATGCGCTAACGCCCCAAGTGCGGGGTCAGGCGCGGATCAACCGCAGCGTTATGTCTTGCCCGTTATCGCCAAAACCGCGACCGAAAATATTCAATCCACCTGGGTGGCGCGCGTCATCCTTAACGCCAATTCGCACGCGGATAGAACGGTGATCGTTCAGCTTTAGATCATCCAGCGCGCAGTTCGACACCTTTTGACCATCGCGGTATGTGCCGCTTTCCAGCACCTGCCAGCGTTTTTGATCGCCGTACTGCGACCCTTCCAGCTTCCACCAATCGGGTGTGAATTTGCCGCGTTTGTCGCCAAAATCACCGGGCGATGTCCATGTATCAATTTCCTGACCATTGATTGCGATGGTAATGTCAGACGGCCAATCTTTTGATGTACCCGGCACTTCGGATGATAATTCCATTTCAAATTCAAGCGCTTGCACCGATGTGCCTGCCAGTTTTGCATTGTTTGGAAACTGGTACTCCACAAAGCCGCGCGTAAACCACAATAGCCCCGCGCGCATACGGTCGGGGTCAAGGAATGTGTCTGGCACATCCAAAAGGCCGATAACCCCTTCGGGCGAACACAGCCCGCAGGGCGCGCTAACCTCGCAGCGGGTATACAGACCGATGGGCATCGCCACTTCAATCGCATTTGTCGCCGTTGGCGCAGGTTCCTTAAACGCAATCAGCAATTCGGTGAATGTTGAATGACATATTTTCTGGCTGCCCTTGCGCCCCTTTTCCGAATGGGTCTGAACCAACCCTGCATCGACAAGTATTTGAATATTAGACGAAACAGTTGATTGTGGCAGGCCCAATTCATCGGCCACCTGATTGACATTGCGCGGCCCCAAACGCGTAAGATGCTGCAAAATGCGTCCGCGCACTTCGCTGGCCAAGGCACGCAAGATATCTTGGCGTTCAAGCGGATCAACAACAAGGATTTGGTTGGTCATGACAGCCCAAAATTGTACTGGGGGTTTGTGTATCAGGAATGCTGATGCAGTGATAGGGAAATGTTACAGCGCCGAACCCAGCCTGTCTGCAAGCCCGCAACGGCGCAAACGCATATCTGCAAGCTGGCCGATGTGCCCTTCAAACCCCCACCTGCGCGCGGATACTATGCATGGCCGTCTATGCCCTTTTTGGGCCCGCTGATCGAAATTCAACTTCTTTATCGGCTTCTTGGGCCCATTATTGATAAAAACGTATTTATCTTTGCCAGAATCCGATTTGCGAAAAACGGGTCTTGCCTCCAAACTTAGCCCATAGATGGAAAAAACATCTGTGTTTTCTGGGAGGGAATCATGAACAAACTGACAAGACTGGCCCTTGGGCTAAGCATGGGCGTGGCCTTTGCGCCGTTTGCCTTTGCGCAAGACGGAACGGAATTGACAATAGCTATCGTGAACAACGGCCACATGATCAACATGCAAAAGGTCGCTGAAAAATACACCGCCGAAACGGGTGTCAAACTGAACTGGGTTTCGCTGGAAGAAGGCGTTCTGCGCGAGCAGGTCACGTCCGATACCGCAACTGGCGGCGGTCAGTACGACATTATCAACATCGGTATGCAAGAAGCGCCGATTTGGGGCAAAGCTGGCTGGATCGAGCCGCTGAACTTTGGCGATGCCTATGATATGGCCGATATGCTGCCCGCAATCCGCGACGGTTTGTCGGCAGATGGTCAGCTGTATGCCGCGCCTTTCTACGGCGAATCCTCGATGGTGATGTACCGCAAGGATCTGGCCGACAAAGCAGGCGTGAGCATTGCGGACAATGACAGCTGGGATAACATCAAGGCCGCAGCGGCTGCGATGCATGATCCAGACAATGGCGTTTACGGCGTGTGCTTGCGCGGCAAGCCCGGCTGGGGCGACAACATGGCCTTTGTCACCACGATGGTAAACTCCTTCGGTGGTGCATGGTTTGATAAGGACATGCGCCCTGCGCTTGAATCCGATCAATGGAAAGCTGCCATCAACTTCTACGTTGACCTGTTGGGCACCTATGGCCCACCCGGATCGGAAGGCAACTCGTTCAACGAAATCTTGGCTTTGTTCAACGAAGGCAAGTGCGGCATGTGGATTGATGCGACGATTGCAGCATCGTTCCTAACCTCGCCAGACGTCGCCTATGCACAGTCGCCAAATGCGGGTAACCCCGTGGGTGCGAACTGGCTGTGGGCTTGGGCTATGGCTGTTCCTGCTGGCTCGCCCAATGCAGACGCTGCCAAAGCGTTCATCGAATGGGCAACCTCGAAAGACTATATCAAAGCTGTCGCTGAACATCCTGATTTTGGCTGGAAATCGGTTCCAACAGGAACGCGTGCTTCAACCTATGCCTACCCTGAATTCCAAGCTGCCGCACCATTCGCTGCAGCCGAGATTAAAGCGATTGAAACGGCCGCGCCTGCTGCCACCGACATTAAACCTTATGTCGGCGTGCAATTCGCAGCTATTCCCGAATTCCCAGAAGTGGGCGGCGCAGTGGCACAAGAAATTGCCGCAGCCTTGTCGGGTGCAAAGACTGTAGATGAAGCTTTGGCCGCATCACAGGCCGCAGCGGACAAGATCATGTCCGAGGCTGGCTATTACTAATCCTCCCAAGGATTACAACGGGGGGCCCGGTGACAACGCCGGGCCTTTCCATTCCGCCAACGCCAATTGAGGCTGGACGCAGGCTAAGATGTGCCTAACATCTGCCAATACGAAATTCCAAGGCCAAAGGGTTTGCCGAACATGTCAAACAGACTGATCCCCAGATTGCTGCAAGCGCCCGCTATCGCGCTGCTTCTGGTGTGGATGATCGTTCCCCTTAGCCTGACAATCTTTTTCTCGTTGATCCGATATGTCCTAAACAGCGCGAACCGCCCCGAATGGACAAGCCCCAGCATTGATAACTGGCGCGGTTTGGGCAATTATATCTATGTGCTGGACAATGACGATTTCTGGGTCGCCATCGCAAACAGCCTGTTCATCGTGTGCAGCATTCTGGTGCTGACCGTGATATTGGGTCTGGCCATTGCAGTTTTGATAAACCGCAGCTTCCCTGGGCGGGGAATTGTGCGCGTGCTGTTGATTTCGCCGTTTTTCGTTATGCCATCGGTCAATGCGGTGCTGTGGATCAACATGATCCTTGATCCAGTTTTGGGCCTGCAAGGCATTGCCGTGGGCGGGATCAACGAAATGGTGGATGGCCTGCGCGATTTTCCCATTTTGGGGCATTTCTTTGCGCTTTGGCCACAACTGGAACCCGTCAGCTTTCGCGCAGCGCAAACGTCGGCCTATGCGGTGATTATGATGGTAACATGGCAATGGACCCCCTTTGCTGTGCTGATCTTCATGACCTCGCTACAGTCTGAAGACGAAAGCCAAAAAGAGGCGGCTATTTTGGACGGGGCCAGCGCATGGTCGCAGTTTATCAATCTGACAGTGCCGCATCTGGCACGCCCGATTGCGATTGTGGTGATGATCCAGTCGATCTTTCACCTGTCGCTGTATGCCGAAATTGAAATTGTCAGCCGTGGCAATGGCAATACCAACCTGCCCTATCTGATTGGTGAATTTGCATCCAACAACATTGGGGCTGCCAGCGCCACGGGCATCTTTGCCGTTATTCTTGCCAATATCGTCGCCATCTTCCTGCTGCGGATGATTGGCAAAAGTCTGATGGATTAGGGGGGGCAAATGGCTGCTGTAACGGAACGCTCGCGGTTGGGGCACCTGATATGGCCCACTTTGGCATGGGCTGTGGCGATTGTTTTCTTCTTTCCCATTTTCTGGATGGTTTTTACCAGCTTTAAGACCGATGCCGATGCGGTCAAACCCGAACATTTGCTGCTTTTCTCGCCCACGCTGGAAAACTATGCGAATATGGCGCAGAATTATGACTATTGGCGCTTTGCGACCAATTCGGCCATCACATCGGTTTTCGCCACCGTTATTTCGCTGTTTGTCGGCATACCTGCGGCCTATGCCATGGCGTTTGATCCGTCAAAGCGCACCAAGGATATTTTGGTCTGGATGCTGTCGACCAAAATGCTGCCCGCCGCCGCTGTGCTGTATCCGATGACGTTTTTGACAAAGAATTTTCTGGGCATTTATGACACTCACTTTCTGGTGATTGTCGTTTTGTGCCTGATCAACCTACCTATCGTGATTTGGATGCTGTTCACCTATTTCAAGGAAATTCCCAAAGAAATCATCGAGGCGGGCAAGATGGACGGCGTGAATACGTGGGGCGAGATCAAGGATATCCTGATCCCGCTGGCATGGGGCGGCATTGCGTCAACCGCGCTTTTGACATTTATCTTCTGCTGGAACGAAGCCTATTGGACAGTGCGCCTAACCACGATTGATGCGGCCACCCTGTCAAAGCTGATTGAAGGTAACCGCGCGCCCGAAGGGTTGTTCTTTGGCCGCCTGTCAGCCGTATCCACCGCCGCCGTAGCACCCATCATTATTCTAGGCTGGTTTTGCCAAAAGCAATTGGTTCAAGGCCTTACATTCGGAGCAGTCAAATGACATTCAATCCCGCCCCTACTGATTTAACAGGCAAAGTGGCCTTTGTTACGGGCGCTTGCGGCGGCATAGGCGCGGCCACGGTCGCGCATTTTGACGCCCTTGGCGCAACAGTCTTTGCCACAGATATTGCCGAAACCTTTGAAGGGCCTGCCACCTATCGGCGCATCAACCTGCTGGATGATGGTGATTTGGCTGCTTGCGGGGAATGGATCGCGCAGATCAAACCTGACATCTTGTTCAATAACGCCGCCATTTTTGGCATGGGTTCGGTTCTAGAAGCGGGTGATTTGGCGCAATATGATCTGTTGTTCGGGGTCAATGTGCGGGCGTTTTACGCGGTGATGCAGGCAGCGGCCAAATCGATGGTGGCCAATGGTCAACACGGGTCGATCATCAACATGGCCAGCCAAGCAGGCCATCGCGGCGAGGCGCTGGTGGCCCATTACTGCGCAACCAAGGCGGCGGTTATCAGCTATACCCAATCCGCCGCGCTGGCCCTTGCCCCGCATAAGGTGCGCGTCAATGCCATCAGCCCAGGTGTGATCGACACGCCCATGTGGGCCAGAGTAGACGCTCTGTTTGCCAAGTTTGAAGGCAAGGCCATTGGCCAGAAAAAGCGCGAAGTGGGGCTTGCCGTGCCTTTGGGGCATATGGGCGCGCCCGCCGATGTGGCGCGCGCGGCGGTGTTTCTGGCCAGCGATCAATCTGCCTATATGACCGCGCAAACCATCGGCGTTGATGGCGGAAATGTGCTAAGGTAACCCATGCTAATCATCGAGCCAGAAATTGAAATGGTGGACCGCAGCACGCGGTCTATCAGTTACTTGCAGCACGGCTGGCCGTCCGAGCTGTGCCGCTGGCACGCGCATGAAGAATACGAATTACACCTGATTGTGGAAACGCGCGGCAAATCTTTTGTGGGCGATTACATTGGCGACTTTTCACCGGGTGATCTGTTTTTGACGGGCCCGAATCTGCCCCATACATGGATGACAGATCAGACATGGGTCGAACCCGTCGGCGTGCGGGATATGCTGGTGCAATTCAGCCATGACTCGGTCGAAAAACTGGCCGAAGGTTTTCCCGAATTCTCGCAAGTTTTGAAAATGCTGCAACTGGCGCAGTCTGGTATTTTCTTTGATGGGTTTAACCCCACTTTCGCGCGTGGCCATATGGAGGCCATCCGCGAAAGTCGCGGGGCAGAGCGCATCCTTGCCTTTGTGCGGTTTTTGGTGCGGCTGAATGAGCATGCCGAAAAGCGCACGCTTTCGGTGGTGAAAATGATTCAGCCCGCTGGGGGAAGCAAACACGCCCGCATCGCCCAAGTGGTGGATCATGTGACAAAATGTTTTGACGAAGAATTGACCGTGGCCCAATCGGCCCAGATGGCGGGCATGACAGAGGTCACCTTTAGCCGCAATTTCCAAACCTATACGGGGCATGGATTTGTCGAATTTCTGAACCTGATCCGCGTGGGACAGGCCTGCGCGCGCCTCTATGCAAGCGATGATCAGATCATCACAATCGCCCAAGATGCAGGCTTTAAAAGCCTTGCAAATTTTAACCGCCACTTTCGCAGGCACAAAGGGATGACCCCATCGGAATACCGCGAAGCGGCCCGAAAAGATCTGCTGGCATTTCCGGAGAGTTTACAATGAATACCGCAGGCAGACTGCCCGTATATGCGACCGATTATGATAAGACAAACTGCGATGTCGGTGTTGTTCACATTGGCTTTGGCGCCTTTCATCGCGCCCATCAATCGGTCTATCTGGATGATTATATGCAGGCGACAGGCGATCTGCGTTGGGGGGTTGCGGCGGTTAATCTGCGGGCTGGCGAATCTGCGGCGTTGCAATCTGCCGCGCAGGATATTGCGCGCCATGACGGCTATTTCCTAAAATCCATTTCCGCCGAGGGCGAGGTTGCCCTGCGCCGCGTGCGCTGCCATATCGGTTTTGCTGATTGGTCGGCTGACCGCGCAGGGGCAGAGGCGCTTTTGTCGCGCGCGTCGGTGCATCTTGTGACCATCACCGTCACCGAAAGCGGGTATTACACCGATCCGAACGGCGATCTGAACGCGGCCGATGATCTGATCAAGGCCGAAATCAACGGGGCCGCGCCGCACAGCGTTTACGGCTTTTTGCGGGCGGCGCTTGGCGCACGGATGGCGGCGGGTGGCGCGCCCATTACCATCGCCTGCTGTGACAATATCCGCCAGAATGGCAAAATGTTGCACCGCAACTTGCTGGCCTATCTGCGGGCCTGCGGCGACAGCGCGCTGGCCGAGTGGGTGCAAAGCCATGTCGCATTTCCCTGCTCGATGGTCGACCGCATCACCCCGCGCAGCCCTGCCAGCCTAAGTGCCGAGATGACCGCCCTGATCGGGGCCGAGGTCAGCGCCCCGATCATGGCCGAAGACTTTATCCAGTGGGTGTTGCAAGACAAGGCCGCAGCCCCCATGCCCGATTTGGGCAAAGTGGGCGTGACGGTGACTGCGGATGTCGACCCCTATGAGGAAACCAAAATCCGCGTTCTGAATGGCGGCCATACCGCGCTGGTTTATCTGGCCGCGCTGCACGGCGTGGTCACCTTTGACGCGGCTATGCGCCAGCCCGATTTGAACGCGCATTTCCAAGGATTTGAAACGAACGAGGTCTTGCCCGCCCTGACATTGGAATTGCCCTTTTCCAAGCAAGAGTATCTGGCCAGCATCGCCCGCCGTTTTGGCAATCAGGCAATTGGCGATACCGTTGCACGTATCAGCGCCGATGGCATGGCCAAATTTCCAACCTTTATCCGCCCCACCTTGGTGGGGTGCCTGCAGCAGGGGATCACGCCCTTTTTCACCATTCGGTCGATTGCCAGTTGGTATGTGTTTGCGCGCCATGTGGCGGCGGGCAAAATTCCCTTTGATTATTTGGAACCCAGTTGGGATGCTTTGAACGCCATGCTGGGCAGCGACAGCTTTGTGACCAGCCCGCGCCTATGGGGCGATTTGCCCCAAAGCTATCCGATTTTTGCACAAACCCTGCGCAAAGAAATTGCTGAATTGGAGGCAAAATGGCCGGTCTAACCCTGCGCGATGTGCGCAAGAAATATGGCGCTGTCGATGTGATGCATGGCGTCGATCTGGAAATTGCCGACGGCGAATTTGTGGTGTTTGTCGGCCCTTCGGGCTGCGGGAAATCCACGCTGCTGCGCATGATTGCGGGGCTAGAGGAAATTTCGGGCGGCACTGTGGCCATTGGCGATCAGATCGTAAACGACATAGCCGCCGCCAAAAGGGGTGTGGCGATGGTGTTCCAAAATTATGCGCTGTATCCGCATATGAGCGTTTATAAGAACATGGCCTTTGGCCTTAAACAGGCCAAAACCGCCCCTGCCGAAATTGACCGCCGCGTGCGTGCGGCGGCGGAGACGTTGCAGATCACGGATTATCTGGATCGTAGTCCGCGCAACCTTTCGGGTGGGCAGCGCCAGCGCGTGGCGATTGGCCGTGCCATCGTGCGCGATCCATCGGTGTTTTTGTTTGACGAACCTTTGTCCAACCTTGACGCATCGCTGCGCGTGCAGACTCGTTTGGAAATAGCGCGGCTGCATCAGCGGCTGAAAACCACGATGATCTACGTGACCCATGATCAGGTCGAAGCGATGACGCTGGCCGATAAAATCGTCGTGCTGCGCGCGGGGCGGATCGAACAGGTGGGAACCCCGATAGACCTGTATGAACGCCCTGCCAATGCCTTTGTGGCGCAGTTCATCGGTAGCCCCAAAATGAACTTTTTCACCGCAGCAGATCTGGCCAGCGATGCAGCACATCAGTTGCAAAGAGGTTTGAAAGCAGGCGAAACCATTGGTTTGCGGCCAGAACATCTGCTTGCGGCGCAATCGGGTGTGGTGGTGCAGGGCAAGTTAGAACTGGTCGAAAACCTTGGCGAATATGCGCTGGTGCATCTGGTCACGCAAACGGGGGTGGAATTCATCGCAAAGATGGAAAAGCCCCCCGCCGCCAAACTGGGCGAGGTGCTTGGCTTCACCGCGCGGCCAGAATTGCTGCATGTGTTTGATGGTCAGACGGGCCTGCGCGCCTAGCCGCTGCGGCAAAGCAATCGCGCGGATTGCTTCGCTAGGTTTGGGCATTGCACGACCTGCCTGCGCCGAACGTGGCGGAGGAGCGCGGGTGATCAGGGTTATGTTTTACACCTTGTCTTGGGCCGCAAGGCTGCTTTGCATAGCCGCAAAATGCCAGGTTGCCCGCCCATCCGCGCGAATTTTGCGGCTGTGTTCGTCCATGCCATAATCATGATAGCTGCTGATACTTTGCACCCAAAGATCGTTGCCTGCTTTGGCCAATGGTTTGTGAGTTTTATGGAAAAAGTTGTAACCTGCGGTTTGAATGGGGATACATCTGGCAACTGTTGACACGATCAGAGGGCCATGATAACGACAAAAGCCATGCTTTATTTGCCAAGCATTACATATTCAATCTTTCTTTTCAACAAATACGCGACTTGATTGTTTAGGGTTATCTGACTTAACCGCGTGCAATCTTTACGGAACATACTTTCGAATACGACTAAATACTTATTTTATTTTCTATAATTGACATTAGGACTGATGATGAACATCGTTGCTATCGGGGGCTTCCCTCGCAGTGGAACACGGCAGTTTGCAGACATCATGAATGGGCATCCATCTTGTATTATTCAGGGTGAGATTGAAAACGATTCATTAAGTTCCCTAGCCTATTTTGTGTCCGAGTCTGATAGGTTGCTGGGAACGGGCCGTACGCGAAGCGCATATATCGCGCGACGGCTTCAGTTTGTGTTGGAAACCTATCGAATGGTTTCAAAAACGAATTCTGAACCGCTTAATTGGGATTTTGATCAAAAGAATCTAGGCTTCAAAAAACCTTGTGTTGAGCATTTCCACGAAGAGCTAGATGCATTGTTTGCCCCGAGCGTTCATCGGATTAAATTATTCATTTGCCTGCGAAGTATCGAAAAGAACTATTTATCTTTATCCGGCGCATTTGGCTATACTATGGAAAAGTTCAAGCAAGGTATCATCAAGACAGACCGCGCTTTGGTTGAGATCAGCAAAAACAATTTATTCGAGGTCTACCCCCTTCACCTAGACGGTTTTATTCGCAAGAATGATGATGAAAAGGGGGACTGGTTGGTTCAGAATATTTTCTCAAAACTGAATCTGGATACGGCACCTGAAAAAGCGGCTGAGATATATCTTAAAACACGGAACCGCAACAAGACCCCTGAAGAGAAAAAGAGAAGCGCGATCACAGAGGCGGAACGAAAAAAACTGTTTGGGGATATTTCATTTATGAATTCTGTGGCGTCGATTGAGGCAAGAATGGGTGTGACGCTGCGATAAAGCATCGCGCCAACATCGTTGAGTGTGAAGCGCAAGTTTGCAGCCCAATATCGCGGTGATCCCTGTCGCGATCCGCCTTGAACCAATTGTTCCGCGTCGGCAGCTCTTGTCCAAGATCATCGGCAATAGGGTGGCGGGTGTGCGTGCGGGTCAGCGCGTTGCGCGCCGCATTCTTGCGAAACTCATCTGTGGTGGAATAACCTTGCCGATAGGTGCTACAATTCCGCTGGTGGTTTTGCGGGCGAAACACACGACGTTGGCCTTACATAGATTAATGTCTTTGGCACAAATCCTTGGCTAAGGGCAGACAGGGCGCGCGCGCCCCCTTCTATGGCAGGGCCAAGACCTGCACTTGGGGCAAATCTGTTAATGCCAGACCCAGCGCGCGATAGGCAGAAAACGACAGCGTTGCCCCGCCAGCGGTTGGCAATAAGTCCACGTTCACGCCCGCGCCATTGGCCAGAACAGCGCGGCCCTTGCTGGGGGCGGCAACCAGATTTGATTTCAGCCACAGACCGGGTTCGGCAGGGCTGCCCAAGGCGACGCTGACAATACCTAAGACTTGGCTGGGCGTTTGGCCGCCATTGGGCGCGGCCACGGCGGCGGCTTTTTGTGCGTCGCTTACCGCGTCCAGCGCAGCGGCGCTTTGCCCGCCCGTGGTCAGCGCGCGCAGGCTGCTATCTTCGGGCCGCGGCATGAACCAGGATTTGGTTTTGCTCCACGCGCCTGCGCAGGCGGACAGGGGCAAGATCAGGCACAGGGCAAGAATGATGCGTTTCATAGGGAGAACCTAGGGCCAAAATGCCCGTCTCGCAAGAGGCAGCAACTTGGGCGTGCAACTGGGCCTTGGGGCGATGGGGTATATCTGGCGCCGCCCGTCTGGGGCTTGCGGGGGCCGCGCGGGGGCTTTAGGTTGGGCCCATGCAAAACGCCCCCCTGATTGACCCATTCGCGCGCGCCATCACCTATCTGCGCCTGTCGGTGACCGACCGCTGCGATTTTCGCTGCACCTATTGTATGTCCGAGGCGATGCAATTCCTGCCGCGCGCCGATTTGCTGACGCTGGAAGAATTGGATCGCCTGTCAAGCGCGTTTATCGCCCTTGGCGTGCGCAAGCTGCGCATCACGGGGGGCGAGCCACTGGTGCGCAAGGGGATATTGACGCT
>CAXNEP010000034.1:0-11572 GCA_964200865.1 Cypionkella sp.
ACATCTGCCCTGCGGCAAAAGGAACGCTTGGCGCAACTGGGCGGGGCGGTGGCCAAAATCTCGCATGATTTGCGCAATATCCTGACATCGGCGCAGCTGTTTGTGGACAGGATTGAGGGCAGCCAAGACCCCGCCGTGGCACGCGCCGCCCCCAAACTGGTGGGCAGCATTTCGCGCGCGGTGGCACTGTGCGAATCCACCCTAACCTTTGGCCGCGCGGAAGAGGCCGCCCCCCAACCGCGCCCTGTCGACATTGCCCTGCTGGCCTTTGACGTGGCCGAAGCAGACGGGATTGGCGCGGATACGCCCGTCACCTTGCAGATAGACGCACCACAGGGCCTGCTTATTTGGGCCGATCCTGAACAGCTCTACCGCGTGCTGTCCAACCTGATCCGCAACGCACGCCAAGCGATCGAGGCGCAGGGCAAAGCGGGGCAAATCACCGTGTCGGCAGGGCAAACCCCCGTCGAATATTGGGTGATGGTGGCCGATACGGGGCCAGGCCTGCCCGACCGTGCCCGCGCCCATTTGTTCGAGGCGTTTTCAGGGGCAGCGCGCAAGGGCGGCACGGGGCTTGGACTTGCCATTGCGGCAGAATTGGTGCGAGGGCATGGCGGGCAGCTGGAGCTGCTGCGCAGCACGGCCCAAGGTACGGCGTTTATCTTGCATCTGCCCAGACCCGCGCAAAAGTAAAAAGGCCCCCGAATGGGGGCCTTTTGTTGGATGTTTCGCGCAGGCTTATTGAACCGCGCCAATCGTCCAGAACAGCGTCTCGCCCGAACTGTCATTGGTGCCATCATTGTCGGTTACAACAAAGCCGTTGCCCGCTGCATCAATCGCAAAGCCTTCTACCTTTTCGGCGATATAGCCGTTCAGCACTGCCAGATCGGGCATGAAATCATGCACCAGTTCTTTGGTGACCACGGGCAACGCCCCGCCCAGCGCGGCGGGGGCAAGCTGCGCCACAGACACGCGGTACAGCTTTTTGGTTTTGGCCGCTGCGCCCACCTGATTGTCACGTTCGACGATATAGGCGAAATCGCCGTGAATGGTCATTTCCGACAGACCCATCCATGCGCCTTCGGAAGGGGCGTCCAGCGGGTAATGCACCGCGCCCCACGTGGCATCTGCGTTGTTATACGACACCAGTTTGACCATGCCCGCTGGGTCATCGCCCCATTCACGCTGCACAGGCATCCACAACGTATCACCCACTGCGGTGATACCTTCAAACCCAAAGCGGATTTCATGGGCCAACAGTTCTGGCGGCAGACCGATTTCCGCCTGAATTGCCCCTTCGCCATCAACACGGATGATGCCGTGGCTGTACAGGCGATCTGACCGCCCTTCGGTGGCCAGCCAGAAGCCGCCACTGCCATCGGGGGCAATGCCCTCTAGGTCCAATTTCTGTGCCGTAAGACCGTTCCGCGTCACAGTCACCGCGCCAGTAATTTTTGCAGGGGTCTGCGTGGCGTCAATGGTGTAGATATTGGCGCTGTTTTGCAAAACGCTGTCAGACACGGCGTAAAGCGTGCCCGCCTTTTCGGGGTCGGCGGCAAGGCCCGACAGGGCGGCCCAGCCGATAGGTGCTTCGCTGCCCGCCGAGGTAATCATGGGATAGGCCGCAGGCCCGTCACCCAAAGCATAGATCATCACATGGGCGCGCGCGCCGCCATCTTCGACCAAATCCAATTCGTTCGCTGTGGCAAACAGGGCGCGCGACGGAATGGCAACCATACCTTCTGGGCTGATACCCGATGGCAAGATTTGCGTCAGCACGGGGGCGGCAGGATTGGTCAGATCATAGACCCCCACCACAGATCCACGTTCAGACGCAACAAAAGCCATGGGCGTTTCGCCAAATGTGGCAACTTCCACCGATTCCAGTTCGGTGCCTTTGGAACGGCTGCGATGTTCGGGGTAATGGCCCATGGCGGCAATGGCCTGTTCCAAATTTGCGCCAGATTCGTACACAACCGTGCCGTCTTTCTTAAAGATCGTCCAGCTGCGCGAGCCGCCTTCATAATCGCCTTCATTGGCAACGGCGAAATGGTCGCCATCAATCCACTTTACGCCATCGGGTTCGCGCAGCATATCTTCTTTGGTGCCGGTAAAGTCCAAAACGCCATCGGATTTGGTGTCTATGCCGTCCAGTGTGACCGCGCCTGCGCTAAAGTGGCTGGCAACTGCGCCATCCGCCCCGATGACAACGATGTGGTTGTTTTCCTGCATGGTCAGGACAATTTCGCCATTTGCGTTGATGTCGACAAATTCAGGTTCGGCATCATCGGGGGCCACTGCGGCAAGGCCCGTCACGTCGATTTTTTGCAATGCTGCGCAGTCCACTGCGCCATTCGCAACGGCGGCCTTGATGACAAAACCCGAAGGGGCCTGCGGGATTGCGCCATCATTCACGTCTTCGTCACGCTCGTTTTCAATCGCCACGGCAAGAAAGGATCCATCTGGCGCCGTGGCCACCGAATCGGGCTGACCACCCAGATCGCATTCGGCCTCAACCGCGCGGGTCGCCAGATCAACCGTCACCAGCTTGCCCGATGGGGCGGTAAAGCTTTCGGATGTGTTCACAGCCACAAAAATCTTGCCGCCAATGAAATGCGCTGTCGTCGGCTCGCCGCCCATGTCGATATTGCCAAGCGGCTTTGGCGCGGCGGGGTCGGTGATGTCGATCAGGCCAATCGCGCCCAGCGGGCTGTCGGTATAGACCAGCGTATTGCCATCTTCCGAGGCCGAGATGATTTCGGCCGATGATGGGCGGCCTGTGTCTTCGCCCGCCGCCATGTTCAGGGGCGTGGCAAAACTGGCTATGCGGTTAAAGCTGGTTTCGGCCCGCGCTGGCAGGCCCGCAAGAAGTGCCAATGTTAAAGCACAGCTAAATGTCCGAAGCATTGCGGTATCCTTTACATGGGGAATTCCTACTACCCTAATGCTTGCAAATGACGGCGCGATGACGTCTGCGTTACAGCTGCGTGACAAAAGGATCGGCCGCAAGACAGGCATAGCACGCGCGAATTTCGGCCCGCCCCCAAATTCACCCTTGCATCACCGCGCGCGCAAGGCTAAACGCGCCCCAGTGGACCCATAGCTCAGCTGGATAGAGCATCAGACTACGAATCTGAGGGTCGGGCGTTCGAATCGCTCTGGGTCCGCCATTTTATCCTTTATATGTCAGATATTTACCAGATGCCGCGCCTCAGGCGGTTTGTGTTGGTTTGCAAATGGCGCCGCCGAGGTATTCTCAAAGCTGTCCATCGCGGCAGTTGCTATGGCAGCGTTTGTTGGCAATTGGCGCGCAAGACTCGGCATTGCACTGTGCAAGGTATGCCGCGTGATTGATACGATTGGCGGCAGTGTTGCATTCGCTTTGGCGAACAGGGTCACTGCCTTCCCCCCGAATATCATTGGAATGCAACTGCGATTGTTTTTCCAATGGCGGCATTTCTTCAAATGTATTCTTGTAAACTCTTGCCGCACCCATGTGCGCCGCCCGCGCGGGAACCACAGCGCAGCTTAAGCTTTCTTGGGAATGGGCTGTTAGGGCGCGCAGGGCGCGTTCCAGTGCGGTTCCGCGCCCCAACCCCCAGACGGCGAGCATCAGGCCCAGAGCAGCCTGTCTTAGGCCCGCGCTGGATTGGCCGGTATCAAACCCTGTGCAAGACGGGCGGCGCCCCGAAGCACATCCATTTGCTGTGCGGCCGCGTGATCTAAAGACCTATCAGTCGCAATGCGAAAAGCCCTGCGGCCTGTGCCGATTCCAAATTTGCGATCGTTTGCAAAAAGCCAACCCAAGACAGGGCGATTATGCCACCCAGCGGCCCGATAAAGGCGCGGGCGACTGGCCTGTTTTTGGCAATAGGCAGGTGATGGTTTCTTTGTGCCCAATGCACAAGCACCACCGCAGCACCATTGCCCAACCCCCAAAACAGGTAATTCAAGGTAAAGCTATGCCACATGCCGAACAGAACAAAGGCAATCATCGTTGCAGCGTACGGGCCCCAATCTCGCTTGATGAAAATCGCAACTGGAAAAAACAAAAACTGATTTATCCAATTTCCCATAGAAATATGATATCTTTTCCAAAAATCCGCCACATTAGTAACCCACATTGGCCGATCAAAATTTTCAATGATCTTTAATCCAAACAGGCGACTTACACCGATTGCAACTTCGGAAAACCCAACAAAATTGAGATAGGTGAACAGAAAGCTGGATATCAAAAGACCCCATGCTTTTTCAAAACTTAGGGCTGCAATAGCGTCAATGCCACGACCAAACCATACGTCACGGATTGGCGATAGTACCGAGTTGCAGATGAATATAACCGTAAACAAACCAAACACGATTCGCGTTAAACCTGTCGAAATATCGGACCAGTTCAACCGAGCCTGAAACCGCTCAGACGCAAAAGTTACCAGTTTTTCGACAGGCCCAACTGTGAAAAGCGGAAAAAAGAAGATCAAAAGCGCGGTGTCGCGCCAGCGCAGGGGAATTCGACCCCCATATGCAGTAACCAATAACGCGATTGATTTCGTCGTTGCAAAGGCGACACCGAAAGACAAAATAAAGGGCTGCGTTGTAAAAATGCGCAACCCCACCAGTGGCAGCAAGATCATCCCAAGGAAGATCCAAAAAATCACAAGAGACTTCCCCTGGCGGAAGAGATGCACAGAAAGCATCGGCACCATCAGCAAATACAGAGCAACCAAAAAGCCGCCTGGGCTGTACATCAGAACGGCAAAGGCTGAAACGGCAATCAGAAGGCCCTGTCGCGCCTGTACATTTGTTGCGGGTACCACCCAGTAAAATGAAACTGAAATAAGTATAAAAAGCGCATAAAGCTCAAGATCACCAAGCATCAGTTCCCCCTTGCAGCCGATGCGGCGGCGCGGGCCGCACGAAAGCTTTCCTTATCGCAGCCGAGCGCGGGAAAAGACGCCGCCGCTGCAAGTTCAGACCATATCATCTTCTTCGAGCCCGCCTCTGTATCTTGAAGAACGCGCCGTAAAGTCACCTCTAAATCAGATCCAGGTCCCCAGTTCGTTTTCCGCTTATCGATGAAAAATATGGAACGTGTTTGATCAAGGCCTTGCGTCGCTTTTGTCCAGTTTTCCAAATTTGGATCGGCGAACTTGGCTTGACCCGCTGCGCGCGCGACGCGCATGTGCGGCAGGGTTCGGAACCCGTCATCCTTTGTCTGCGCATTGATCCACGCATTGAACACTGCAAACACCCGCGCGGCCTGTTTGGGGCTTAGCAAATCGCTTGGGCTGGCGGCGCTTATAAACCCAATGTCCTGCCCCTCGCCTTGTTCCTTTGTTCTGGCCGCAAAACTAGGCGAGGCTTGCACGATGACGTTACATACCCGCGTCTGTGTTGCACTGTGTCCATCACGCAATGCTGCAAACAAATTGCCAACATCGTCGGCATCCATTCCCGAAATAACCACACGGCGCAGCGTGCCACCCGAAATGCTATCAGGGATAGCGTCTTGAAACAGGCTGTCTCCCACAACCAAAACTGCAATGTCTTGTTCCTGGTCAGGCAGAAAAATCTGCTGCAATTGGTAGAGTGGCGCACGGTCAAATCGGGCGGAAAGAATGTTCCATAACGCATCAGAGCTGCGCAGCACATTCAGTGCCAGCACCGTCGCCATAAAGATGGCAAAAAGGCCGAACAACCCGTTGAGGCGAGGTAAAATTCGCAAAAATGTCGCTGATCTGATCATGACGATGTTTTCAGGTTTGCAACCACGTCATTAAGTTTGCGGCGATCAACCTTTCCCGAACCCGTTCGTGGAATGCCGGATAAGGTGGTCAGCCGACGCGGCAGATGGTTGACGGGCAAGACCTTTCGCAAATCTGACAGCACGGCAGGCATGTCCCGTGCATCAGACGTCCAGACGACATAGGAAACAGGCACATTTCCTTCGATCAGGTCTTCTTCACTTGTGGTGTAGGCGTCGTTGACATAGTCCAACGCGATCAATGCATCGGTCACAATTTGGGCAGATACCTTTAATCCAGCCCGTTTAAAGACCGAGTCGGATCGCCCCGCAAGAAACAAGAACCCGTCTTTGTCGACATAACCTTTGTCACCATTTTCGAATCCGTATGGCCCAAGCACTTTGGCATTGGCCGATGCGTTTTCGTAATAACCTTGAAACCCCAGAATGCCGCTGACGAAAATATTTCCAATATCGCCGATGGCACATGCGATCCCCATCTCGTCGCGCACCGAAAATTCCAGCCCAGCAATCGGCACCCCGACGCTGCCGCGCTTGTCCATCAGACGTTCTGGCGGCAATTCGCAAAAGCGGCCAGCAAGTTCCGCCATGCCATAAGCTACGTGCAGTTCAAGGCCTGGGAACGCAGCCTCAAGTTGGTCGATCACCGCCACAGGCAAATGATCACCCGACGACATGATCCAGCGCAAAGTCAGGCAGCGTTCGCGGCCAGCCATTGCAAGGAACCGAACGTGAAAAGGCGAGCCGCCAAAGGCCGTAATTTCAAATTCGTTCATGGCCTGCAATAAATCCTTGATCATCAAGGTCCGTTCGATCCCGAAAAAGCTTGCACCGCTGATCAGCGTCACAAAAAAATGCGACAAAGACGAGATGAACCGAAACGGAGTTGCAATCAGCAGCCGATCAGATCCGCGCAGACGCAACCGATGGCCGGTTGACAGCGCATTGTCGATCAAGGCTTGGTGGCTCAGCGGCACACCTTTTGGCAACCCGGTGGTTCCCGAAGTAAAGATTATTGCGGCCATTTCCGGCTGCTTATCCACATCGGGAAAGCGCATATCCGCATAAATGCTGCGCGCAGTCCGATCATCCAAAGATTGGTAATCGGCATCCAAAGCGTCTAACGCAGCAAAGCCAGCGGGACAGTCAACACCATCGTGTAACAGCCAGCGTACGCCCGTCATCTTTAGTATATTTGCGGCGTGATCGTCAGCCACATTACTTTCTAGGCAGATTGGCGTGGCGCCAACACTCCATACTGCCAACAAATCAATCCAAAAGCGCAATCCACGATTGCACAGAACAATGACGAATTCGTCGTTTCTTAAACCTTTTTCACGCAAACTTTGCGCTGCGGTTGAAACCGCTGCCATTAAATCGCGACGGGATAAAGCGCTCAGTTCGTCGGCAATTGCAATGCGATGGTCGTCCGTAAGAAGGCTAGAAAGAACCAATTTTGCGATATTCGCACCCGCTAAGGCCATTCTAGTTCAACCCTTGAGTCGGATCACCGTCGCGGTGATGAAATTAATCGTGTTGACATCGTCAAGCGATATGTCAAGAGGTGAGACGCGCACACCAAAGTTTTGTTCCAATGACATGACAAGCCGAAGCGAACTTAGCGAATCCAGCAACCCAGAGCTGAAAATCGGTTGATCTACATCCAAACTATCAGCCATCAGGCCGAATTCGCTGGACAGGATCCTGCGTACTGTTTCTTCCATTCAAAAGTGACCTTGATCTTTATCTTGAAATCTATAAAAGCGAATAATAAGCACGATAAACCACACAATAAAGGTGGCGTCAACTGATCCGTCTTTGCTAAGACGCGTTTTTTGGCGATAACATGTATTTAGTCATCATCGGCGCGCTGTTGAATCGGCGCACTGTAAAGCCATATTTTATAAGTCAGATTTAAGCTAGATTGGGATTGATATGTCGATTGATTTACTGCGTAAATCGCTAACCGAAGATGCACAGAAACTGATCGCCGCATATAAAGATGAATGGATCGCTTTGGGCCCCGAAATGGTGGCAGGCAGCGTTACCTGTCACGACCCTGCGACAGGCGAAGTGAATTGGGTTGTCCCGGACCTTTCCAAATATGCCGTTAATTACGCTGTCAGCAAAAGTAAAGAAGCGCAATCGAAATGGCTTTCTATACCTGCTGCGAAAAAAGCAGAACTTCTGCACGCTTGCGCCACTGCTATTTTGTCCCACAAGGGAAAAATAGCGCAACTTCTGGCGCTTGAGACTGGCAAATCGATTACGACAGAATGCCGCGGCGAAGTAGAGCTTTGCGCCGGCATTTTCAAATACTTTGCAGGCTTGGTGCACGAGGTTAAAGGAAAAACAATTCAAGCCGGCCCAAAACTTTTGGGCTTTACCACGCATCATCCCTGGGGCGTTGTGGCTGGGATTGTACCATGGAATGTCCCCCTGATGTTTATGGGCTACAAACTTGCCACGCCGCTGGCCGCGGGTAATTCAGTCATCATAAAAATACCTGAACAGGCAACGGCCACACTTCTTTATTGCCGTGAGCTGTTTAAAGAAATTCTGCCAGACGGTTTGGTTTTTATGGTGACAGGTTCGGGTGCAGGGGTAGGCTCGGCGCTGGTGTCGCATTCTGGTATTGATAAAATCAGCTTTACAGGATCGGTTGAAACAGGCCGCATGATCTACAAACAGGCAGCCGATCGACTGGTTTCAACAACACTTGAACTTGGGGGCAAAAGTCCCATGGTTGTTCTTGAAGATTGCGATTTGGACAAAGCCGTTGAAGGCGCATTTGCATCGATGCGATTTACCAGAGCTGGACAAAGCTGCACCGCAGCAAGCAGAATTTATGTTCATAAAAATCGGATCGACGCATTTTGCACCGCCCTTGGCGCGCGCCTTGATGCCCTTGTGATCGGCGATCCGCTGGATGACGCCATAGATTGCGGGCCTGTGGCCACAAAACCGCAATTGCAACGCATTCAACGCTATCTCGATTTGGCCATTTCAGACAAGCTTGATGTCCAATCTTATGGAAAACAGGCTTGGGGCGGGCAGAAAGGTTGGTATCTGCAAGCGCATCTGATCTTTAGCCCCGACATCCATCATGCTGTTTCGCAAGAAGAAATATTTGGCCCCGTTGCAACAGTTACGGCCTACGACAACATACAAGATGTACTGCAAGCCGCCAATGCAACCCCCTTTGGCCTAGCGGCCAGCGTTTGGGGAAAAGACATCAGCGCCTGCCTGCAACTGTCGCAAGGTTTCCGCGCAGGCATTGTACAGATCAACCAAAATGCTGTCATGCTGCCTGGGTTTTCTTATGGCGGCGTCGGCATTTCGGGTATCGGCAAAGAGGGCTCTTTAGAGGCCATGCTGGAAACCTATACTTATGAAAAAACCAACATCGTCAATTTTGGATAATCAGATGAAGCGCTTTTGGGTCGCGGTATTAACGATGTCGGCCTTCTTGGTGGCGACACTACTGCTGGGGGATCGTCCAGCACGGCGGTATCAAGGAATGGACTGCCAATATAGTGTAATATGGGGCGATGAAAGCCCACTGGGTTTGGTTACAATTGGCGGTTCGCGCATCCTTGTCACAGGCATTGTTGAAGATGTCGAATCCACATTGGATGCAAAAGGGTTTGACCATCTTCCAGCAGCAAATATTGCACACAGCTATTACAGCGTAGAAAAGGAATACGTTTTGTTGCGTGACTTGTTGGAACATCGGCCCGTCAAGACGGCCCTTGTCATGATCGAACCACGTGGAACTTCCTTTGGTCGCTTGTCGCCAGATTTCCCAAGTATAGCAAAGCTGTCAGATCTGCCAAAAGCTTGGCAGGCATCGGGGCACGAAGCGCCTTTTGCCGTGTTCACCGATATTTGGACAAGCATTACGTCACATCTGAAAAACTGGAACATCGCGCATGAACCAAAGGCCAAAATTGCATCCACAGATTGCGCCCCGATGGATTACCGCCTTGACATGATTGGCTTGGCAGACGCTGAGAAAGCTTTTAAACAAAGAGCGGGGCAGTCTCTAGACTGGAACCTAGAATCGATAGAAGATCAGGCCGTTATAAGCTGGGTTAAGGAATCGCAAATGGTGGCCGACACCTATGGAACAGAGCTATTCTTTATTCTCATGACTGGAACTGGCGAGTTTTTGCCTGACCCTAAGCTTGTATCTAATTTCAAAGAAAAGACAGGCGCTAATTTGATTGTGCTTGACCGAAAGATTCATAAGAAAATATCTGCGGCAGGAAAACGAGATGGCAGTCATTTAAACGCCGCTGGGCGTGCTATTTTCCTTCCTTGGCTGATTGATAAAATTGCAGCGCAATGTAATAATCCGAAAGGCTGTTTTTGATGAAAGTACAACCCACACCCCTTAAATCGCACCTTGCAAAGGCGGGCAAAATCATCAGCTGGATTTCATTTCGTGTTTTCCTATCCTTAGCAATTCTGTACTTGGTCTTTGAAGCAAACTTTGAACCTATCCGCGCGGTCTATGAAAAATATTGATGCGCCACGCCGCATGGCAAGATATGATTGGTTTTCTAGATGCCAATCTTTTGATCGAACTTGAAGTACGGCGCGCAATAGGCGTGGCTGATGTCGCATGAGTAAATCTTAAAAAGGTCGTACTGAACAACTGCCATCCCGTTTCGTCTTGACAGCTGTGTCACCTTTCATAATCACTCAAAACTGGCTGCACAGATGTGAACGTGTGGGATAAGTGGATTGTGCGCGCAGCGGCTAAGTTATCCGATATTCGAGCCGATGAATTTGGCAAAACGCCCGCGCAGGAATCACAGCGCGGGCCACTTTCCGCGCGAATAAAGCCGATGCCTTGCCCCTAATTCTGCGCTTTGACGGCGCAATCTTACCGCAAGCCAAATGCACTAATCCTTGAAGATAAATGACCATGTGTCCAGCAAAAAGCGCCAGTTACCCCATCTGGCCTTGCGCAGCATTGCAAACTCACAGGACGCTAACGGCGATCAGTCTTGCGCCGTTGAAAATGCGCCAGTGTGGCGCATAGCGATTTTGGTCGCCCAACTTAAAGGAATGCAGAATGCCTCTTTTGAATGTAATTTTAACGCTGATCGTCGTCGGCGTGGTGCTCGGTCTTGTAAACCGTTATTTGCCCATGGATGGGCGCATTAAATCTATATTGAATGCCGTGATTGTGGTGGCGGTTATTCTTTGGCTGCTGAATGGCTTTGGATTCTTGGCATTGGGCAATGGGATGCGCTTTGGGGGTTAGGGCCCTTTAGCTCTGCCCGCCACCTTTTGCCCGCAACAGGGCGCGAATTGCCACGAAGCCCAGCACAAAAACCACCGCAGCAGCGGCTGGTATTTCGGCACTTGGCGGCTCTGGCTCTGGTCGCGCGGGCGAGGCGGCGGGCTGCGCGGCGGCAGCGCTTGGGCGCATAGCCTGAACCGCAATGATGCCGACCAAGACGAAAGCCGCACCGCTGCCACCAAAGGCCGCAATCGGCCCAATTTGCTGCGCAAGGGCCAAAACCGCACAAACGGCTATCAGCCCCACCCCAAATATCACAAGGCCAAGCCCAGCCGCAGCAGTGGCCGCCCGCGCAAATTGCCTGCGAATCTGCGCCCTGAGCGCGGCCATCAGACCGCGCCCAATCATATCAAATGATCGCACCTTAGCGCCGTGTCAGCGCGCCAAGCAGCACGCCCATTCCAGCCGCAAGTCCCAGCGCGATATAGGGATTGTCGGCAATCGCCGCCTCAACGCGCACATCGGCCTGATGGCCCTTGCGCCCCAAATACTGCGCC
>CAXNEP010000035.1:0-11409 GCA_964200865.1 Cypionkella sp.
GCAGCTTGATGTTTCCCTCTCGCGTCGCTTTGCAACCTCCTCTAAGGTCGATCCAAATACAGTCTTTGGCCTGTCAGTTGCCTTTTTGGGCTTTGGCGGGCAAGCAGCAGGTGTGGCAGAACAATGTCGGGGATAAAGATGCGCCAACAGCCGATGGTCATGGCACGAAATACGCCAGTTCTGCGCGCGCTTATGCCGCTGTTACTGGCAGCGTTGGTAGTTTTTGCGGCGCACGTTTCATGGGCGCAAACCGCCACCAAAGCGTCATTTACCCCCGTTAAATTTGTGAATAATCAGGCTATTACGGGCTTTGAGCTAAACCAGCGCATGGCATTCTTGGAATTGCTAGGGTTTAGCGGCGATTTAAAGAATGAGGCCATGACAGGCCTGATTGATGACCGTTTGCGCCTTGCGATGGCGAAATCTATGGGTCTGTCACTGTCGCCCGAAGATGTCATGGCAGGGATGGAGGAATTTGCATCGCGCGGCACGCTGGATGCACAAGGCTTTTTGCAAGCCATTGGCGAGCAGGGCGTTGCCCCCGAAACCTTTCGCGACTTTGTCAGCGCAGGGCTGATCTGGCGCCGCGTGATCAGCACGCGTTTTGGCGATTCTGTGATCATCTCGGATGCTGCCGTTGACCGCGCCTTGACCAATATGATCGTCACCGATGCACAGACGGTCACTTTGGCGGAAATCGTTCTGAATGCGGGCGGTGATCGGCGCAACCAAGCCTTGGCTTTGGCGCGCAACTTGCAGATCGACTTTATCAAAGGCCGCAACTTTTCCGACGCGGTGCGCGCTGTATCGATAGGGCCGACGGCTGGCAGTGGCGGAACGGTTCCCGCAAAACGCCTGTCCGAACTGCCCGACGATGTTGCCGTTTTGGTGCGCGGCCTAAGTGCGGGCGAAATATCCACCCCGATCATTTTGGACGATAAGCTGTATATCTATCAGATGGTGGAAAATGGCAGCACGCCCGTGGCCGCAACAGGCGCGCCAAGCGTCGATTATGCCCAGATCACCCTAGGCGCAGGCACTGTGGCCGACCTGCGCGCCAATGTCGATAGCTGCGATGATCTGTATGATTATGCCAGCAAAAACGGCCTGACGGTGACTCGCAACAATCGCGGGCAATCTGGCGGCCTTGGCGTGTTGCAAACCCTTGATGCGGGGGAAATTGCAGGGCCGCTGAATGGCACGGCGGGGCCGATGGCGGTGATGCTGTGCGCGCGCGGGATTGATCCAATGCAAACCGCTAGCCGCGATGAAGTGAAATTGCTGCTGAAAAATCAACGCCTTGCCGCGATGTCGGAAGTTTTCCTTTCAGAACTGCGCGCCGATGCGCTGATCCGCGATCCATGACCCAACGCGCGCCAATCGCGCTGAGCTGCGGCGATCCATCGGGCATTGGGCCAGAACTGGCCCCTTTGGCGCGGCAGGCTTTGGGGCGGGATGTGCCGTTTTTCTACATCGGCGATCCCGCGCATCTGCCGCCAAACACGGCTTTTCGGGTGATTGAAATGGCGGCGCAGGCGCTGGACGTTGCGGCGGGCAGCTTGCCCGTTTTGCTGCATCCTTTTGCAGCCCCAGTGCAGCATGGCAAGCCAAACCCCGCCAATGCCGCAGCGATCATTTCTGCCATAAAACGCGGGGTTGATTTGGTGCAGTCAGGTGCGGCATCGGCGCTGTGCACCCTACCTATCAACAAAAAGGCGCTGAAGGACGGCGCGGCTTTCGCCTTTCCGGGGCATACCGAATACTTGTCGCATTTGGCAGGCGGCGCTAGGGCAGTGATGATGCTAGCAGCCCCTGCCCTGCGCGTGGTCCCAGTAACCATCCACATTCCGCTGTCTGATGTTCCATGGGCGCTAACGCCCGAGGTGTTGCGCGAAACCATCACCATCACCCATGCCGCCCTGATCCGTGATTTTGGCTTGCCCGCACCGCGTTTGGCTGTTGCGGGGCTGAACCCCCATGCAGGCGAGGGCGGCGCGATGGGGCGCACGGAACTAGACATGATGATCCCAGTTTTGAACGATCTTCGGTCAGGCGGGATGGATATTGCAGGCCCCCTGCCCGCCGATACAATGTTCCACGCCCGCGCCCGCGCGGCCTATGACACAGCGATTTGCATGTATCACGACCAAGCGTTGATCCCGATTAAGACCATCGATTTTGATGGCGGGGTGAATGTCACGCTGGGCCTGCCCTTTGTGCGCACCTCGCCCGATCATGGCACTGCCTATGACATTGCAGGGCGGGGCCTTGCCCGCGCAGATAGCCTAATCGCTGCCCTGCGCATGGCGCAGGATATGGCAGATAAACGGGGCACACATGGCCACGCTTGATGGTCTGCCCCCCCTGCGCGAGGTGATCCAAACCCATGATCTTGTTGCCAAAAAGGCGCTGGGGCAAAACTTTCTGCTGGATATGAACCTCACTGCGAAAATCGCCCGTATGGCAGGTGATTTGACGGCCTGTGATGTGCTAGAGGTTGGGCCAGGCCCAGGTGGGCTGACGCGTGGGCTGTTGGTTGAAGGCGCGCGGCGCGTTGTGGCCATTGAAAAAGACCCGCGCTGTATTGCCGCGCTGGAGGAAATTGCCGCGGTCTATCCAAACCGCCTGTCGGTGCTGAACGCCGATGCGCTGACAGTGGACGCGGGCGCGCTGCTGACCCCGCCCATTCGTGTTATCGCCAATTTGCCCTATAATGTGGGCACCGAACTGCTGATCCGCTGGCTTTCCCCCGCTATTTGGCCGCCCTTTTGGCAAAGCCTGACGCTGATGTTTCAAAAAGAAGTGGCCGAGCGGATTGTAGCGCGGCCCAAGACTGAACATTACGGACGATTGGCCCTGCTGGCCCAGTGGCGCTGTGATGCCAAAATCGTCATGCATCTGCCGCCCGAAGCCTTCACCCCCGCCCCCAAGGTGCATTCGGCGGTGGTGCATCTAACGCGGCTTGACGCGCCGCGATTTGAGGCGGATTTTGGCGTGTTGCAACGCATCACCGCCATGGCCTTTAACCAGCGCCGCAAAATGCTGCGTTCCTCGCTCAAAGGGCTGCATCCCAATATTGAAGGATTGCTGACCGCCTGCGAAATCCCCCCCACCGCGCGGGCCGAAGAAATTTCGCTTCAGCAGTTCTGCGCCCTAAGCCGCGCCTTTGCCGCCGCTTAATCAGACGTCTAGCTGACCTTCTGGCGCAGCTGGTGCCACGGGCTTTTTCGCGCGCGGTGCGCGCGGCTTTGGCGCGGCGGGTGCTGGCGCTTCTGCAATTTGGGCCACCACAGCGGCGGGGGATTCGAAAATTGGCGCGGGCGCAGGGCGTTCTTCCGCTGCACCATCTTCAAAGCGCAGTTGCGGCGCGGGGGCTGGACGGCGATCTTCACGGCGGTCTTCGCGGGGACGGTCAGCTTGCTGTGGCCGTTCTTCACGCGGGCGATCGTCACGCGGACGGTCATCACGCGGGCGGTCATTCTGGGGGCGCTCACCTTGCGGCTTATCCGCTTGAACGCGATTGTTCTGACGATTGTCATTTTGCCGCCCGTTGTTCTGGCGGTTATCGTTTTGGCGATCTGGGCGCGGCTGAAACTGGCGCTGGGGTTGCGGCGCGCGGTCTTGTTCGGGCAGATCAACCAGCGCGGCCTCGCCATCAATCACATCATGGGCGGCTGCGTAGGGTTGATCCACCTCGCCGCCATCAGAACGCCCATTATCTGCGCGCCCGTCTTGGCCGCGATTTTGCCAGCCGTTTTGGCCATTATTCTGACCATTGTTCTGGCTGTAATTCTGCCCGCGCGCCTCTTGCTCGGCGGCCATCTCGCGCATCGCTTCGGCCAAAAGGCGGGTGTAATGTTCGGCGTGCTGCAAGAAATTCTCGGCTGCCACGCGGTCATTCGACAGTTGCGCATCGCGGGCAAGCGTTTGATATTTTTCAATAATCTGCTGCGGCGTTCCGCGCACCTTGCCTTCGGGGCCAGAGCTGTCGAAGACGCGGTTGATGATGTTGCCTAAGGTGCGCGGGCGGTTCGCCTTGGAACGCGAGCGGGACTTGGAAGAACGCATATGAGCCTTTGATCCAGATAACGGTCTTAAACCTGCCTGATCTGTTCAGATCGCCCTAAAAGGGATACGGCAATGACCGGGGTTAAACGCGACATCACGGCAAAAGCCAGCGGCGCGTGTTAACGACTAATCATAGCTACTGGCTGTGGGCAAGTAGATTCTGCGCCAAAATTGAATTGTTGGCCAAGTGCGACGATTAGGACGCACAGTTGCCCGTATCCAGTGGCTTATGCGCGCAAACCACGCGGTCGCGGCCATCAAAATCGGGCAGAACACGTATCGCTTCAAAGCCCTGCACTGCCAAAAGCTGCGATACAGCCGCGCCCTGCGTTGGGCCAATTTCCAGCACTATCCGCCCGCCCGCTAACAGCCGCGCCCCTGCACCCAGCGCAATGGCGCGGTAGGCGCCCAGCCCATCGGCCCCGTCGGTCAGGGCCAAATGCGGCTCCCATTTTTGCACATCTGGCGAAAGGCCCGCCATTTCATCCGCCGCGATATAGGGCGGGTTCGATACGATCAGATCATAACGGCCCGTGATGCCCGCAAACCAATCGGCGGTTTGAAAACTGGCACGGCGGCCCAGCCCCAGTGCGGCAGCATTGCGCTGCGCGACATCCAGCGCGGCGGGTGATATATCGGCCCCCACCCCCACCGCCATGGGCATATCGGCAAGGCAGGACAGTAGAATACACCCCGTTCCCGTGCCCAAATCCAGCATTTTGACAATGGGGCGGGAGATTGCCTCGGCAACCAAGACCTCGGTTTCGGGGCGCGGGTCAAGCGTGTCGCGGGTGACGATAAAGTCGCGCCCCCAAAACAGCCGCCGACCAATAATCTGCGCTACGGGCTGATGGGCAGCGCGGGCGGAAATATGGGCGGCGAAGCGGGCGCTTGCGGACGCGGTGATCGCATCTTGCAAATGCAGCGTTAGGCGGTCTGGCGAGATACCCATCGCATAGGCCAGCAAAAGACGCGCGTCCCCTGCCGCGCCGTCAATACCCGCGGCTTTCAGTGCAGCCACCCCATCGCGCAACAAGGTTGCGGCGGTTTGGGGCGCGCTCATCCCTCCATCTCGGCCAATTTACTGGCCTGATCATGGGCGACCAGCGCATCGATCACTTCGGCAATGTCGCCCTGCATCACCGCGCCCAGCGAATACAGCGTCAGGTTGATGCGATGATCGGTCATGCGGCCTTGGGGAAAGTTATAGGTGCGGATACGCTCGCTGCGATCCCCGCTGCCGACTTGGGATTTGCGTTCAGCCGCGCGTTCGCCATCCACCCGCGCGCGTTCCAAATCATACAGCCGCGCGCGCAGAACTTGCATCGCCAACTCGCGGTTGCGGTGCTGCGATTTCTGCGCCGATGTCACAATAATGCCCGTGGGAAGGTGCGTGATGCGCACGGCGGAATCGGTGGTGTTGACGTGCTGGCCGCCCGCGCCCGATGCGCGCATGGTATCAATGCGAATGTCAGAGGTTGGGATCACCAAATCCACCTCTTCCGCCTCGGGCAGCACGGCCACTGTGGCGGCAGATGTATGCACGCGGCCCTGCGCCTCGGTTTCGGGCACGCGCTGCACGCGGTGCACGCCCGATTCGAATTTCATTTTGGCAAAAACGCCCTCGCCCTTGATGTGCACAGAAGCATCCTTGATCCCGCCAAGTTCGCTGTCCTGCTGATCCAGCACTTCCCAACTCCAGCCCATTTTCTCGGCATAGCGTTGATACATGCGCAAAAGGTCTGCGGCGAACAGCGCGGCCTCGTCACCCCCCGTGCCAGGGCGAATTTCCAAAATGGCGGGGCGGGCATCGGCGGCATCTTTGGGCAGTAAAGCCACCTGAAGGCGGCCTTCCATTTCGGGGATGCGGGCCTTTAACTTGGGTATCTCATCTTCTGCCAGCGCCCGCATATCTGGGTCGGCCAACATCAATTCTGCCTCGGCCAAATCATCCAAAGCGCGGCGATAGCCGTTGATTTCGGCCACAACGGGGCCAAGTTCAGAATATTCGCGCGACAGATCGGCAATTTCGGCGGGCGATGCGCCAGCATTCAGCCGCGCTTCGAGAAATTCGAACCGCTGCGAGATTTGGGCAAGTTTATCTAAAGGAACCATGGGCAGGCTTTGGCGAATTTGTTGGGCGTGGTCAAGGGTGCTGTGGGGCGCGGCGCGTTAGGCTTTGGTCAAAGCGGCAATCCACCCCGCAAGCCGCGCGCCATTCACCCCCATATCGCCGCCACCAAAGCGCAGGCGGGAGTAAATGGTCAGCCCCTGCGGGCCCATCTCGGCGGTGGTGTAATCGGGAAAGCCCCACAGCGCGGAACGGGTGATCCAAGTCATCCGCCCCTCGCCCACACTGCCCGCAAGCAGCATGGTGCGCGGCGTGGCCATGATGATGGTATTCAGCCGCGCTAGCAGGCCATCAGCATTCGGAAAATCAATATAGGCCCCGCCCCGCAGCACCACCACTTGCGGTGATGGCGCTGCAATATCCGCAGGGCGCGGGTGCAGCGCGATATGCCAGCGCGCAGGATCAGACGGGGCAAGGCGGATATAGGCCACTAGTGCGGCCAGCGCGATAAAGATCAGCAAAAACGCTATTTTCACCCGCGCACCTTGGCCCAATGATACAGGCAAATCAAATCATAGGCCACATGCGCCCCCGCAATTGCCGTGGCCCCCGTGGTATCATAGGGCGGGGAGACTTCTACAACATCGCCGCCCACCAGATTGATCCCCGCCAAATCGCGCAGCATCGCCGATGCCTGCCACGAATGCAGCCCGCCCCAAACAGGCGTGCCTGTGCCCGGCGCATAGGCGGGGTCAAGCGCGTCAATATCAAAGGTCAGATAGGTGGGGCGCGCGCCCACAATCTCGCGCGCGCGGGCGGTGGCCCAGATATGGCCCCGCTCGTGCAATTCGCGCGCGGTGATGACATGCACACCAAGGTAATCTTCGGTCGTGGTGCGAATGCCGATTTGCACCGATGTGGCGGGGTCAACATAACCTGCCTTCACCGCCTTATACATCATGGTGCCGTGGTCGATGCGGGCCATATCATCATCTGGCCACAGGTCGGAATGGGCATCAAAATGAATAACCGACAGCGGGCCGAATTTGGCGGCATAGGCGCGCAGAATGGGCAGGGTGATGTAATGATCCCCGCCCAGCGTGATGGCCCCTGCCCCCGCGCCAAGTATCCCCGCTATATGATCTGTCAACCGCGCGGGAAAATCGGCGGTTTTGGCGTAATCAAAGGCCAAATCGCCATAATCGACAATGGCCATATCTTCCAAGGGATGCGTGGGCCAGCCATGTGGCGGATCAAACGGCATCAGGCTGGATGCCTCGCGGATCGCGCGCGGGCCAAATCGGGTGCCCGCGCGGTGCGTGACCGCTTGGTCAAATGGCACACCCGTGATGGCCAAATCAACACCGCTAAGGTCTTTGGAATAACGGCGGCGCAGAAAACTGGTCGCCCCCGCAAAGGCGTTTTCAAAGGAATAGCCGCGCAGATCGGGGCGCATAAAGGCAGCGTCAATGTCAGATTTAGCGTCTTCTAAGGGCATGGGAACTCTCGGATATGGGGCGCTATCATTAGGGCGGAGACCGCGCGGATCCGTACGTTAAAGCTAGGGCGGGAAGGTAGGGTTGGCAAGGGGCTAGCCCAGCCGATACCCCTCGCGCACCAAATCATCCGTAACGCGCAAAATCGCGGCTTCCAGCACCTCGGCAATGAAATCCACGTCTGTTTCGGTGATAATCAGTGGCGGGGACATCACGTTCAAATGGCCAATCGGGCGCACCAAAAGGCCCATCTCTTCGCAGGCGTTTGAGATGCGTTTGCTTTCATTGGCCCCATCTGGCAGCGGTTCCTTACTGCCTTTGTTGCTGACGTTTTCCACGCACAGCATCAACCCTTGGCCCCGCACATCGCCCACCAAAGGCAGCGCTTCCAGCGCCTTCAGGCGGGTTTGAAAATACGCCCCCACGCGGGCTGCATTGCCCAGCAAATCCTCGCGCGCCATAATTTCGATGTTCTTTAGCCCCGCTGCGCAGGCCACAGGATGGCCTGAATAGGTCAGCCCCGATGTAAACCAGCGCTGCCCGCCTGCCGCCATCACATCCCAAATCCGATCTGAAAACACAACAGCGCCAAGGGGTTGGTAGCCCGATGTCAGCCCTTTGGCCGTGCAAATCATATCGGGCTGCACGCCAAATTCGTCCAAACTGGCAAACCAATGGCCAAGGCGGCCCCAAGCGGTGACCACCTCGTCGGCGATAAACAAAATATCATGGCGCTGGCAAACATCCCACATGCGGCGCAGATAGCCCTGCGGCGGACTGATAATGCCGCCCGACGCCTGAATAGGTTCGGCAATAAAACCGCCAATGCGGTCTGCGCCGACACGGGCGATCAGCGCCTCAAACTCGGCCACCAGCGCGTCGCAGAACGCCGCCTCTGACATGCCACCCTCGCGGCGGTAGGGGTTTGGGCAGGCCAGATGGTGGATGCCATCGGTTTTGTAGCGAAACTCTTCCACGCGGTCGCCCGGCCGTTTGCCGACAGATTGGGAAAGATAGGTGCTGCCGTGATAGGAATGTTCGCGCGCCACAATGTCGGTTTTCTGCGGGTTGCCGCGCGCGTGGTGATGGTAGCTGACCATGCGCACCGCCGTATCCACCGCTGTTGACCCGCCCGTTGTGAAATGCACGCGGTTCAAATCCCCGGGCGCAAGGCGGGCAATTTCGGCAGCAAGCTGCGCCGATGGATCGTTCGTCATATCCACAAACGTATTCGAAAAGGCCAGCCGCTGCGCCTGATCGCCAATCGCACGGGCCATTTCCGCCCGCCCCAGCCCAATGTTGGTGCACCACAGCCCGCCTACCGCATCAAAATATCGCTTGCCATTTGCATCCCATAAATGGGCCCCTTCCCCGCGCGAAATCACCAGCGCGCCCTTTTCTTCAAACGGGCCAAAATTTGTCCACGGATGCAAGGAATGGCGGCGATCCATGTTCATCAAATCATCGGGGCTGGGGGTGTTTGGGCGGATGGTCATGCTAGGCTCCTTTGCAGCCAGCCTAGCATTTTGATCAAATTCGCGCCAGTGCCAGCGGCGCGGCTAAAAGCTTATGCCGTGCTTTTTTGTGAACCACGAAAACAGCGGCCATTCGATGACCAGCAAGGTTATCACCGTAAACAGCGCAGGCCCCACATACCAGCCCAGCAGCCAAAACTGCGTGCCGCTGTCCCAAAACCATGCCACCGCGATACCCACCAAAACAGCGGTCATGATCGCATCGGCCAGCACCAATTTGCCCATAGTAATAGGCATCAGGCGCGGATAAATCACACCATAAGCCAGCCCTATGCCCGCCGCGTTCATCAGCAAAATCATGACTTCTGGTGTCACAACGCCCCCCAAATCGCTTTCGCAATCTAGCTAAGCAAGAGGCTGCGCCGTTTCAACAAGCCGCGCAAAGAAACTTGCGCCAATGGGGGATATGTCATCGTTAAAATCAAAGGCCGAATGATGCAGCCCAGCCCCTGGCCCTGCGCCGAGAAACAGATAGGCGCCCTTGCACGCCTCTAGCATATAGCTGAAATCTTCCGACCCCATCTCGCGCACGGATGCACCGTTCACCGCCGCCTCGCCCACCACATCGCGCGCCACGGCGCAGGCAAAATCGGTGGCCGCAGGTTCGTTCACAGTGGCAGGATAGCCCCAATCATAGGCAATCTCGGCCCGCACCCCAAAGGCCGCCGCCGTGCCTTCGACAATTTCGTAAAAACGCCGATTCAGCAGATCGCGCACTTCGGGGCGAAAGGCACGGATCGTGGCGCAAAACGTCGCCTCTTCAGGGATGATATTGCTGGCGGTACCTGTGTGAATTTGGGTCACAGAAATCACCGCCTCGTCCAGCGCATAAACATTGCGCGGAATGATGGTTTGCACCGCCTGCACCATGGCCACCACGGCAACCACAGGATCGATGCATTCGTGCGGCGTCGCCCCATGCCCGCCCTTGCCGATAATGCGCACATCGGCTGTATCAACCGATGCCATAAGTGGCCCCGCGCGGGTTAGAAAATGGCCAAATGCGATATTGGGCGCATTGTGCAGCGCATAAATTTGGGAAATGTCAAAGCGCGAGATCAGACCATCTTGCACCATTGCCTGCCCGCCTGCGCCGTCTTCCTCGGCGGGTTGAAAGACCAGCGCCACGCGGCCCGAAAAACGGCGCGTCTCGGCCAGATATTTTGCCGCCCCCAGCAACATGGTGACATGCCCGTCATGCCCGCAGGCGTGCATTTTGCCTTGAACGACGCTGGAATACTCCGCCCCTGTAGTTTCGGTTATCGGCAGCGCGTCCATATCGGCGCGCAGGCCAATCGTTGGCCCCGCGCCTTGCGCGTTGCCATTCCCGTTGATGATGGCCACAATTCCCGTTTGGCCAATGCCTTGGTGAATTTCATCCACGCCAATCTCGCCCAAGCGCGCGGTGATATAGGCGGCGGTTTCATGGCAGGCAAAGGCCAATTCGGGATGGGCGTGCAAATGGCGACGCCAGCCCTTCATTTCTTCGGAAAAAGCGGCGATACGATTGATAATGGGCATAGGACACTCCTGACAGGGGTATTTATGGCAAAAATCGGGGGTGAAGCAATGGGCGGCGACAGTTTTGAACAGGACATAACGCAAATGCAGCGGCTTTTGCAGATTATGCAGGCGCTGCGCGATCCGCAGACAGGCTGCCCTTGGGATATCGAGCAGACCTTTGCCAGCATTGCGCCCTATACAATTGAAGAGGCGCACGAGGTGGCCGATGTTATCGCGCGGGAGGCTTGGGGCGAATTGCCCAGCGAGCTGGGCGATGTGCTGCTGCAAGTTGTGTTTCACGCCCAAATGGCGGGCGAGGCGGGGATGTTCACCTTTGCCGATGTGGCCCGCGCCATTAGCGACAAAATGATTGCCCGTCATCCGCATGTATTCGGGGGCGAATCGCGCGATAAATCCGCATCGCAACAAACGCTGGATTGGGAAAAGCAAAAAGCCGCCGAGCGGGGGCCAGATGCCCGCGTTTTGGATGGGGTGGCCATGGGCCTGCCCGCGCTGACCCGCGCCATCAAACTGCAAAACCGCGCTGCGCGCGTGGGGTTTGATTGGCCGTCCACAACAGAAGTTTTGGACAAACTGCACGAGGAAATTGCCGAACTCGCGCAGGCGCGCGCCAGCCTGTCGCCTGATGCCATCGAAGACGAGTTTGGCGATATTTTGTTTGTTATGGCCAACCTTGCCCGCCACATGAACATCGACCCAGAGGCCGCCCTGCGCC
>CAXNEP010000036.1:0-11369 GCA_964200865.1 Cypionkella sp.
ACATCATCGAGGCAGTTTCAAAGATCATCCGCGCGATGCGCGCCGAATGGCCCGATGGGCGCGCATAGTTGGACACCCGCGCGCGCAGATTGCGCGCTTTGCCCACATACAGCACTTCGGAAGCGGCATTGAGCATCCGATAAACGCCAGGGCTGCCGTCGATTGTTTTCAAATACGATTGAATCAGCTCGTGCCCAGTTGGCGGCAAGGTCGTAGTATCGGTCATTATACGCGGGCACTCTCGCTTGGGTTGATTCGGGCGCTTGGCTGCACTGATGTCGGGTAAAGTTCAAGAGAAAACCTATCCCCGTTTTCTGTGGATAACTTTGCGGACAAACTTTATCTTGCAGCAAAATTGCCTTGTTTTCTAGGCCTCTGATTGATTTGCCTATTTTTTAGGCACTTTGTTAACATATTGAAAACAAAACGTTAAAATTACTTCGGCTATGCAACGCACTGATATTGCAATGCTTTTGTGAATATCTTGTGACTGATAAACGGAAAGTGGACAACTTTCCGCAGCACTGGCGCAAACGCCTATTCAGTGCCCATCACATCGGGGGTCTGCCACGCCAAATGCTGCCCCCCGTCTACCGCAATCATTTGCCCCGTGACCGAAGGCGAGTCGAGAAAATATCCCAAAGCGGCCGTTATATCCTTTGGGTTCGCACCGCGTTGCAACAGTGTAGATTGTCGCTGTTTTGCAAACAATTCAGGTGATTGCCGCGCGCCCTGCAGTGTAGGGCCAGGCCCGATGCCATTGACCCGCACATGCGGACCAAGTGCTTGGGCTGCGGTGCGCGTCATCGCCCAAAGACCCATTTTGGCGATGGTATAGCTGAAATGTTCCGGGGTAAGTTTATGCACCCTTTGATCAATCATATTGATGATCAATGCCCGCGCCAACGGCTCGCCTGCCTCGTCCAGCGCAGCCCTTGGCGCTTGGGCAGCGAAGGCTTGGCTTAGCACAAATGGCGCGCGCAGATTGCTTTCAATATGCCGATCCCAAGATTTGCGGGTGGCCGTTTCAAAACTGTCGTGTTCAAAGATCGACGCATTGTTCACAAGAACAGACAAAGGCCCAACAAGCCCTTGCGCAGCGGTGGCGACCAGCTTTTCAACTTGGCTTTCAATCAGCAGGTCAGCGCGCAGGGCCACGGCCTTGCGCCCCATGTCGCGGATCTCTTTGGCAACCGCTTCTGCCTCATCGCGTGAGGTTGCGTAATGCAGCGCCACATCATAGCCGCGCGCGGCCAAATACAGTGCCATGCTGCGGCCCAAACGTCGCCCCGCGCCAGTTACCAATGCCCGCATTATTTCGTCTTACACCCACAAAAATCGCGGCCCAGAATCGCGCCGCCAATGTCTTTGCGCCCACAATGCGGACAGGCGCGCAATTTTGCAACCCCAAGTGGTTTAATTCTGCCGCCGCTCGCGCGAACAATAGCGCGGCCAATCATGGCGATGATGACCATCACCAACAAGAAAAACAAAATCGCTTTGACCATGCTACAGCCCAAACCGCGCTAGCAGCGCGCGTTCTTCAATTTTGCCCAGCAGGGCATCGCCAAAATCCAGCCCAAACCGCGTTAACAGGCCACGGCGCTGGCCCAAATGCCGCAACCGCACTTTATCGCCGAAAAGAGATTTCAGCTTTGGAACAAGATGCGCAACCCCATCGGCAAGACCCAAATCGACCGCTCCTTGGCCCACCCAAACATCGGCATTGAACAGGTCTGCATCGGCCAACCGCGTTCCGCGCCGCGCCTTTACATGGGCGATAAAGGCCGCATGGATCGGCTCTTGCAATGCCTTAAGCCGTGCCACATCGGCGGGTTTTTGGGGCAAAAACGGGTCAGCGAAACTTTTTGATTTGCCCGCAGTTACCACCCGCCGCTCAATCCCCTGCCGCGCCATAATTTCGGTAAACCCGAATGATGCGAAAATAACCCCGATGGAACCAACGATGGAACTATCATCCACCCAAATCTGATCGCCCGCGCAGGCCAGCCAATACCCGCCCGAAGCAGCTACATCTTCGACAAAGGCATGAACAGGCACGCCCTTTTCATCCGCCAGCCGCCTGATGCGCGCGGCGATCAGGCTGGATTGAACCGCTGATCCACCTGGCGAATTGATTACCAAGGCCAGTGCCGCAGGCTTCATCGCAAAGGCTTTTTCAATAATGGGGGCAAGCCCCGCATCAGACAGCCCGCCGCGCCCCATACCAATTGCGCCGTTCAAGCGGATGACGGGAACCAGTGGCGACTTTTTCAAAAAGGGGATGAAATTTTTCATGCCTTATACCTAGTCCGCCGCCTTTGCCAAAACAACGCTTTAGCATTCAGTTTTGGCAAAAATATCGCCAGCGCGGCCTTGCGCCCCGCCCCTGCCCTTGCGCGGCACGGCATTTCCCGCCAGCATCAGCGCATGATTGATAAGTTGGAAATGTTCATCGCACTGGCCGCCGAACGCCATTTTGGGCGCGCGGCGCTGGCCTGCGGGGTCACGCAACCTTCGTTGTCGTCGGCCATTCGGCAGTTGGAAGACCAGCTTGGCGTGCAGCTGGTGCATCGCGGATCGCGGTTTATGGGCCTAACCCCCGAAGGCGCGCGTGTGCTGGATTGGGCGCGGCGCATTGTGGGCGATATGCGCGCGCTAAAGGCCGAAATGCGCAGTGTGCATTCGGGCCTGTCGGGTAATTTGCGCATTGGGGTCATTCCAACGGCGCTGCCGATGGTGGCAGAATTGACCGCGCCTTTCATCGCACGCCATCCCAATATGCGGGTGACGATCCTATCGCGCACATCGGCCGAAATTCTGGCAGGGATCGATACGTTGGAATTGGACGCGGGCATCACCTATTTGGATAACGAACCCTTGGGCCGCGTGGCGCAAATGCCGCTGTACACCGAATTTTATCGGTTTTTGTGCAGCCCCGATGCGCCCCTTTCCCAAAAACCCGCAGTCACTTGGGCCGAGGTTGCCGCCCAGCCCCTGTGCCTTTTGACGGCTGATATGCAGAACAGGCGCATCATCAACCAACATCTGGCTGACGCGGGCATGGCTGGCCAAACGGGGGCGATGGTAGAAAGCAACTCAACCATCGCATTGATTTCTCACATTAAAACGGGCGCTTGGGCATCGATAGTTCCAAAAAAGCTGGCCGATATGCTGGATGGAACGGGAATGGTGTCTATCCCCATCATCCAGCCCGAGGCAGAGCATTTGGTGGGCCTGATCACCGCCAAGATCGACCCGCAGACCCCCGTCTTGCAGGCCTTGATCGATGCTGCGGCCAAGTTCATAGATTGATAGCCGCAGCCTATCGCTTCACGGATAATCGATATTGATTTCCTAATCAAACCCGCTATGCCTGAAAAAACTGTTTTTGAGGGCCCCATGCTGGACACTGCCACCCTTGCCACCCGTACGGACGAGATTTTGGCCGCCCATCTGGGGCGCGAGGGGGCATTGCTGCCGATCTTGCATGATATTCAGGCCGAATTTGGCTATATCCCGCAAGAATGCCTGCCGCAGATCGCGCGCGCGCTAAATATTTCGCGCGCCGAAGTGCATGGCGTGGTGTCATTCTACCACGATTTCCGCGAGGTGCCCGCGGGCCGCCATGTGGTTAAACTGTGCAGGGCTGAGGCCTGCCAAGCGATGGGCGCTGATGAATTGTCCGCCTATGCGCGCGCAAAACTGGGTGTGGATTGGCACGAAACCACACCAAATGGTGCGGTCACCCTAGAGCCTGTGTTCTGCCTTGGCCTTTGCGCCTGCGGTCCAGCGGCGATTGTCGATGGCAAACTGATCGCCCGTTTAGATACTGCGAAACTTGATGCAATCTTGGGGGATTTGGCATGAAGATTTACCTGCCCCTAGACAGTGTTGCCGTCGCCCTTGGCGCAGATGATATTGCTACGGCAATAACAGCCCATGCATCTAAAACGGGCGCTCAGATTGAACTGATCCGCAACGGATCGCGCGGCATGGTCTGGCTGGAACCGCTGGTCGAGGTGGAAACACCCGCAGGCCGTATGGGCTTTGGCCCCTTCACACCCGCTGACATTCCCGCCCTTTTTGGCGATTTGGCCAAGCATCCCAAGGCCTTGGGTTTGGTCGAAGCCCTGCCTTGGATGACTGGCCAAACGCGCCTGACATTTGCGCGCTGCGGCGTGATTGACCCGCTGAATTTCAACGATTTCAACGCAAATGGCGGTTTTGCGGGCCTGACCCGCGCGCTGGATATGGCCAGCGCCGATATTGTGGCCGAGGTGACGGCTTCGGGCCTGCGCGGGCGGGGCGGCGCGGGCTTTCCCACGGGGATTAAGTGGAAAACAGTGGCCGACGCCAAAGCGGCGCAGAAATATATCGTCTGCAACGCCGATGAAGGCGATAGCGCCACCTTTGCAGACCGTATGCTGATGGAAGGTGATCCGCTGACCCTGATCGAAGGCATGGTGATTGCGGGGCTGGCCACGGGGGCGACCAAAGGGTTTGTGTACATACGTTCGGAATACCCCATTGCCATTGAGGTGATGGAAAAGGCCGTGCTTCTTGCCCGTGCAAGCGGCGTTCTAGGGGCCAGCGTTATGGGGCGCGGCCCTGCCTTTGATATGGAAATTCGCGTGGGTGCAGGGGCCTATGTCTGCGGCGAAGAAACCAGCCTTTTGAACAGCCTAGAGGGAAAGCGCGGCGTTGTGCGCGCCAAGCCCCCCCTGCCCGCGCTGCAAGGGTTTATGGGCCAGCCAACTGTGGTGAATAACGTGATCTCGCTGGCTTCGATCCCTGTGATCATGGCAAAAGGGGCTGCGCATTACGCCGCCATTGGGCTGGGCCGTTCGCGCGGCACGATCCCGCTGCAAATTGCAGGCAATGTGAAATATGGCGGGCTGTTCGAGGTGGGCTTTGGCCTGACCTTGGGGCAGATTGTCGATGATATCGCAGGTGGCACGGCAACGGGGCGGTCTGTTAAGGCAGTGCAGGTTGGCGGGCCGCTGGGCGCATATTTCCCGCGCGCGCTGTTCGATACGCCCTTTGGCTACGAAGAATTTGCAGGCAAGGAAGGGCTGATTGGCCACGCGGGCCTAACCGTGTTTGACGACAGCGCTGATATGCTGGCACAAGTCCGCTTTGCGATGGAATTCTGCGCCATTGAATCCTGCGGCAAATGCACGCCCTGCCGCATTGGCGCGGTGCGCGGGGTGGAAACGGTCGACCGCATTGCCAAGGGCGATACGGCGGCCATTCCCCTGCTGACCGATCTGTGCGCGACTATGAAATCAGGCTCGCTTTGCGCCCTTGGTGGCTTTACGCCCTACCCTGTTCTGTCCGCGCTAAACCATTTCCCGGCTGATTTTGCGCGAACGAAAGAGGCTGCCGAATGACCGAACCCGTCAAAGGCCCCGCGTCCTATTTCCCATCGATCGAGGTGAAATACGGCCAGGCCATGCAGCATTGGTTCGATGTGATCGCGCCCTTGTTGGACAATCCGCATATGCAGATCGTTGCCCATTTGAAAGAACATCACGCCATGGGACACGGCCATGCCAATGCCATCGTCGCCCATCAGCTTGCCACAAAGAAAGGTGCCTGAAATGAAAGATTTCATCATTCCCGACCGCGATTATGGCACCCCTGCGGCCAAATCTAAACAGATGGTCACATTGACCATTGACGGCTTTGACGTGACGGTGCCCGAAGGCACCTCGATCATGCGAGCTGCCGCCGAAATTGGCATTTCCGTGCCAAAACTTTGCGCCACAGATTCGGTCGATGCCTTTGGCTCGTGCCGCCTGTGTTTGGTAGAAATCGAAGGCCGCAATGGCACCCCCGCCAGCTGCACCACGCCCGTGGCAGCGGGGCTGAAAGTGACCACGCAGAACGCCAAGTTGAAGCAGCTACGGCGCGGCGTGATGGAGCTGTATATCAGCGACCACCCGCTAGATTGCCTGACATGCAGCGCCAATGGTGACTGCGAATTGCAAGATATGGCAGGGGCCGTGGGCCTGCGCGATGTGCGGTATGAGGCGGTTCAAACCCACTTCCGCGCCAAAGACACCAGCGGGCAGGTCAACCCGCAATATATTCCGCGCGACGATTCGAACCCCTATTTCAGCTATGATCCGCAAAAATGTATCGTCTGTTCGCGCTGCGTGCGCGCCTGCGAGGAAGTGCAAGGTACCTTTGCCCTTACCATCGAAGGGCGCGGTTTTGACAGCCGCGTATCCTTCGGCGCAAAAACCGACACCGCGATCACTTCCGATTGCGTGTCTTGCGGGGCCTGCGTGGCCGCCTGCCCCACCGCCACCTTGCAAGAAAAATCCATCATCGACATTGGAACGCCCGAACGCAGCGTTATCACCACCTGCGCCTATTGCGGCGTTGGCTGTTCGTTCAAGGCCGAACTTCGCGGCGACGAATTGGTCCGCATGGTGCCCTACAAGCACGGCAAGGCGAACCGTGGCCACTCCTGCGTGAAGGGCCGCTTTGCCTATGGCTATGCCAGCCATCAAGACCGCATCCTGAACCCAATGATCCGCGAAAACATCACCGACCCGTGGCGCGAAGTATCTTGGGCCGACGCGATGGAGTTTACCGCCGCCCGCATGCAAGGCATCATTGAAAAACATGGTCGTCATTCGGTGGGGGTTATCACATCGTCCCGCTGCACCAATGAAGAGGCGTATTTGGTGCAAAAGCTAACCCGCGCTGTGTTTATGAACAATAATACAGATACCTGCGCACGGGTCTGCCATTCGCCCACAGGCTATGGGCTGGGCCAAACGTTGGGCACATCGGCAGGCACGCAAGACTTTGATTCGGTTGAACAAACCGATGTTGTGATCGTAATTGGCGCAAACCCAACCGATGGCCACCCTGTCTTTGCATCCCGCCTGAAAAAGCGCCTGCGCGCTGGGGCCAAGCTGATTGTGATCGACCCGCGCCGCACCGATATGGTGCAAAGCCCGCATATCAAAGCATCGCATCATTTGGCACTGACACCTGGCACCAATGTGGCCGTGGTCACCGCGCTGGCCCATGTGATCGTGACTGAAGGCCTGTTTGACGAGGCCTTTATCCGCGAACGTTGCGATTGGGACGAATTCCAAGATTACGCAGAGTTCGCCGCGCGCCCTGAAAACAGCCCCGAATCCACCGCCCTGCTAACGGGTGTTTCCGCAGAAGAACTGCGCGCAGCAGCCCGCCTATATGCCAAGGGCGGCAATGGCGCGATTTACTATGGGCTGGGCGTGACCGAGCATTCACAAGGCTCCACCACCGTGATCGGCATTGCCAACCTTGCGATGATGACGGGAAATGTTGGCCGCGCGGGCGTGGGGGTAAACCCCTTGCGCGGGCAAAACAACGTGCAAGGGTCCTGCGATATGGGCAGCTTCCCGCACGAATTGCCCGGCTATCGCCATGTCAAAGGTGAAGGCGTGCGCGAGATTTTCCAAAAGGTTTGGGGCGTACAAATTGATGACGAACCCGGCCTGCGCATTCCCAATATGCTGGATGCCGCGATGGAAGGCACGTTCAAGGGCCTGTATTGCCAAGGCGAAGACATCCTGCAATCTGACCCCGACACCAAGCATGTGGCAGCGGGCCTTGCCGCGATGGACTGCGTGATCGTGCATGACCTGTTCCTAAATGAAACCGCCAATTACGCGCATGTGTTCTTGCCGGGTTCCACCTTCTTGGAAAAAGACGGCACCTTTACCAATGCCGAACGCCGCATCAACCGCGTGCGCAAGGTAATGGCACCGCGCAACGGCTATGCCGATTGGGAAATAACCCAAATGCTCGCCCGCGCTATGGGCGCGAATTGGGGTTATACCCACCCAAGCCAGATCATGGACGAGATTGCCATGACAACGCCCAGCTTTGCGGGCGTAAATTATGCACGGCTCGAGGAGCTCGGTTCTGTACAATGGCCTTGTAATGAAAAGGCCCCCGAAGGCACGCCGCTGATGCATGTTGACGGGTTTGTGCGCGGCAAGGGCAAGTTCATCAACACAGAATATGTGGCAACCGATGAACGTACAGGCCCGCGCTTCCCACTGCTGCTGACCACGGGGCGCATCTTGTCGCAGTATAACGTCGGCGCGCAAACGCGGCGCACGGCGAATGTGGCGTGGCATACCGAAGACTTGCTGGAAATTCACCCGCATGACGCGGAAGTGCGCGGTGTCAAGGACGGCGATTATGTACGCCTTGCCAGCCGCTCGGGCGAGACCAGCCTGCGCGCAAAGGTCACCGACCGCGTTAATCCAGGTGTGGTTTACACCACGTTCCACCACCCCGACACGCAGGCGAATGTGATTACAACCGATTATTCAGATTGGGCCACCAATTGCCCCGAATATAAAGTAACAGCTGTTCAGGTTGGGCTTTCAAACGGGCCATCCGAGTGGCAACAGGACTATGCGGCGCAGGCAGCACACTCGCGGCGCATCGCGGCGGCCGAATGATGCAAACGGCGCGCCCAGCACAGCGCGTCAGCTTTGGGCGGGGCGATGTCCCCGCCCGCCCGCTAGCCGCCGAGGTGGCTGTGGCGCTGTCGTTCAACGGCACCACGCAGGCGGTGATGATGGCCAGCCCTGCCGATCTGGTCGATTTCGCCTATGGTTTTGCGGCCAGCGAAGGGATTGCGCGGGCAGATCAAATTCAATCCGTCGACCTTGTAGAAACCCCGCTGGGAATTGATTTGCAAATCTGGGTCGACGCGCAGGCCGAGGCGCGCCTATCCGCGCGCCGCCGCACTATGGCGGGGCCTGTGGGCTGCGGTCTGTGCGGGATTGATAGTTTGGAAGAGGCGCTGCGCGCGGCGCAGCCTGTTTCAGACCATACGTTCACAATGACCCCGTCGCAGGTGATGGTAGCTGTCAGCGATCTGCCCCACCATCAGCCCCTGCATGATGCCACCCGTGCCATTCATGCCGCAGGGTTTTGGACAGATACCATGCTTGCTGTGCGCGAAGATGTGGGGCGGCACAATGCGCTGGATAAATTGGTTGGCCATATAGGCCGCGCAGGAATTGCACCACACGGCGCAGTTCTTTTGACATCTCGCGTCTCTATCGATATGGTGCAAAAGGTGGCAAGCCTTGGCGCACCAATCATCATCGCCGCATCCGCCCCCACCGATGCCGCCCTGCGCATGGCAGATGGCGCAGGCATTACCCTGATTGCGCAAGCGCGCGGCGACCGATTTGACCTGTTCACCCACCCCAACCGCATTTCCCAAGAGGCCGCCGATGTCGCCTGAATCTTCGCACACCAGCCCACACGCAAAGCTGGTCTATATGGCCAACCAGATCGCCAAATTCATGGAAAGCAAGCCCCATGCCGAAGGCGTGGCGCTGCTGGCATCGCATATCAACGACTTTTGGGAACCCCGCATGCGCCGGCATTTGTTTTCTGTCATCGACGAAGGCGGCGCAGGCTTGCGCCCTTTGGTGCTGGAAGCTGCGGACAGGATCAAACGGCCTGTTTCGGCCTAAGGTCGTAAGGGGCTTTGCCCAAACTTGCGAAGAAACGTCGCAAGTATAGCTGCGCCCTAACCCTAGGATGTTTTTAGAGGAAGTAAGACCAGACCCTGCCTGCTTCCCTGTTCTGCAAATATCCTCGGGGGTGAGGAGCGTCAGCGACGAGGGGGCTGACAGCCCCCTTTTTCATGCGCGTTCGGCCACTATCGCGGCCAAATACCGCCCATAATCATTCTTTGCGTAGATTTTCGCCCGTGCAGCCAAATCATCGCGCGAAATCCATCCTTGGCGGTATGCAATTTCATCAGGGCAGCCCACTTGCAAACCTTGGCGATTCTCCAATGTGCGCACGAAATTGCCCGCGTCCAGAAGGCTGCCATGCGTGCCCGTATCCAGCCACGCATAACCGCGCCCCATGCGTTCAACGTTCAGGCTGCCCTCGGCACGGTAAATCTCCAATAGATCAGCAATTTCCAACTCGCCGCGCGGCGAGGGTTTCACTTGCGCTGCCAAATCTGGCGCGCGGGCGTCCAGATAATACAGGCCCGTGACAGCGTAATTTGACGGCGGGTTGGCAGGTTTTTCAATGATCGCCCGCACTTGGCCGCTGGCATCAAAATCCACCACGCCATAACGTTCGGGGTCTGCCACGCGATAGCCAAAGACCGTGCCGCCCTGCGCTTTGGCATCCGCTTGGGCCAACATTTCGGGCAGGCCATGACCGAAGAAGATGTTGTCGCCCAACACCAAAACCGAAGGCGCCCCCGCAAGGAAATCGCGCGCCAGCAGATAGGCCTGCGCCAACCCGTCAGGCGAGGGTTGGATGATATAGGTGAGCTGAAGGCCCCATTGCGCGCCATCGCCCAGCAGGCGCTGGAACTGGCTTTGGTCTTCGGGCGTGGTAATGATCGCTACCTCGCGGATGCCGCCCAGCATCAGCACAGATAGGGGGTAGTAGATCATCGGCTTGTCATGAATGGGAAGCAATTGTTTGGATACGCCCAAGGTGATGGGCCACAGGCGTGATCCGGTGCCGCCTGCCAGAATAATCCCTTTGCGGTTCATGGGCTTATCTCCTTAATCAGGGCGGGAAGGGCGGCCTGCCAATCGGGGCGGGCAATGCCAAAGTCGCGCTCCAATGTGCTGCAATCGAGCCGCGAATTGGCGGGGCGGCGGGCGGGGGTTGGGTAGGCGGAAGTGGGAATATCTGTGATGGTGCAGGGCAGGTTTGCCGCCTGCATGATCGCGCGTGCAAAATCCGCCCACGACACGTCGGGCGCGCCAGAAAAGTGGTACGTCCCGCCCGCGTGTCCTGCTTGCAGCACCTTGGCGATCTGCCAAATCGCCGTGGCAATCGCACTGGCAAGGGTTGGCCCGCCGATTTGGTCTGCCACCACATTTAGGTTTTCCCGTGCACCGCCGAGCCGCAACATCGTCTTTAGGAAATTGCTGCCATGTGCCGAAAACACCCAAGACGTGCGCAGGATAACATGGCGCGCGCCGCTGCCGCGCACGCCCACCTCCCCCGCCAATTTACTGCGCCCATAGGCCCCCAAGGGGGCGGTGGGATGATCCGTTCCAAAGGGCGCATCGCCTGCGCCATCAAAGACATAGTCGGTGGAAATATGGATCATAGGAATGCCTTGCACCGCGCAAGCCCGTGCAATCGCGCTTGGGCTGGCGGCGTTGACAAGGGTCGCATCAGCCTCGTGGGCCTCGGCCAAATCGACGGCTGTCCATGCAGCGGCGTTGATGACCAGATCGCAATCTTGCACCGCTGCCGCGCATGATTCAGGCTGCATGAAATCGGCCTGTGCGCGGGCGAGAAACTGTGCCGAAACACCCGCAGGAACGCTGCGCGCCAATTCCTGC
>CAXNEP010000037.1:0-11024 GCA_964200865.1 Cypionkella sp.
CACCCCAAACAGCGACCCCGCCGCCTGAACGAAAGTCCAAAACCAAAAGGCAGGCGTGGGGATGACAGGGCCGCGCAGCACAAAACCATCTGTCCCAAATGGCACTTCTTGCGGAAACAGCGCCAGCACGCCCATACCAATGGCCCCGCAAATGCCCAGCATAATGAAAAATCCCGCAAGCAGGGTCGCGGCGCTTTCGCCCTCGCACCACTCACGCGTGGCGATATTGCCAAGCCCGAATAAGACCGCCGCCAGCACGGGAAACAGCGCCGCCAGCGATGCGCCCGACAGCGCCTGCGGCCCCAGCACCAAAACCACCCCCGCAAAACCAATCGCCACAGCCCCCACCTGCACCGCCCCCACCGCGCGCCCAAATGCAAAGCGCGAGATCAGCAGCACAAAAATTGGCGCGGTAAACAGCCCTGCCGCCACCAAAGCCACAGGCAAAAACGCCAGTGCGCCAAAATACATCACCATCGCCAGCGCGTGCAAAACAGAACGGATCAGCACAGGCCGCCAGTTTTTGGGCCGCAAACGCAGACCAAAAGGCAGCGCCACCAGCGCCAAAATCACCATCGCCATCACACTGCGCGTGGCATGAAACTGCCACAGCCCCGCATCCTGCGCGATCACTTGCACTTGGTTATCGGTATAGCCAATCGTCAGCGCATAAATCAGCGTCAGGCCAGCGGCGGCCAAAGTGCGGTCAGATTTTGGAGTGGCTTCGGTCATGACGTATCCTTTTTGCCTGAGCCTGCCACGGCCCGCCTGCCTGCGCCTTGTCAAAAACGACACCCCCCGCCCCGCTTGGCCAATTGAACAGCCAACAAGGCTAGGTTACTCTAGTTGAGTAGCCCTATGAAAGTGACGATGACCGCCCTTCATCAATACACCCGCCTCGAGGCCGCAGGCCTATGGCGCAGCGCGCCCGATGCGCAGCGCCGCGAGGTGATTGTAGGCCTGCGCGAGGCGACAATCATCCTGATCGACCCCAAAACCGAAGGCCCGCTGACCCAGTGGTCGCTGCCTGCGATTGTGCGGGTTGGCGCGTTCGAGGGATTTGTCATTTACGGCGCGCACGAAGATGGCGAAGAAACGCTAGAACTGGACGATCCTATGATGATTGCCGCCCTAGATAAGGTGCGCGTGGCGCTGGATCGGCGGCGCAAACGCCCAGGGCGGCTGCGCACGGCGCTGGGGGCTGCGGCGGCGGGGGCGCTGCTGGGCGGCATTGCCGTTTGGCTGCCGCTGGGACTGTATGATTTTGCCGCAAGCCGCCTGCCCGATGCTGCGCGGCGCGATATTGCTGTGCAGGCAATGAAAGATATAGCCACCATCAGCGGCTCGCCCTGCTCAGGCGCGATGGGGGCTGCGGCGGCAAGCGATCTGGCGCGGCGCGTGCTGCCCGATGCGCCCCGCGCCATCGCCATTCTGCGCGAAGGGCTGAGCGCCCCCGCCGCCCTGCCCGATGGCACAATCTTGTTGCCCTTCGCCCAAGTGGAACGCGCCGAAGGGCCCGATGTTTTGGCAGGCATGGTGCTGGCCCAAAGCTTAGCCGCCCAAACCGATGACCCTCTTGTCCCTGCGCTACGCTTTGCAGGGCTGCTTGCCACGATGCGGCTTTTGTCCAGTGGCAGCCTGCCCGATGGGGCGCTGATGGGCTATGGGCTAAGCCTTGCGCAAAGCGATCCGCCCGCCCCCGATTCCGCCAGCCTGCACGCAGCCCTAACCACTGCGGGAATTTCCAGCGCGCCCTATGCCGCCTTTGCGGGCGATGGCGTGCTGTCGCAAATGTCAGACCCTGCGCCGCAAGGCTCTACCCCGCCCGTGCTGGAAGATGAGGCGTTTTTGGCGCTGCAATATATATGCGATCAGTAGGCCCGCGCCATCAGGCGCAAATCAAAAGCCCGCGCCGTAGGGCGCAAATCAAAAGCCCGCGCCGTAGGGCGCATATCAAAGGCCCGCATCCCAAAGCACAGATCAGCGAATAAACGCGTCGCCAAACCCCGCGCTGCGCGCCATTGATAATGCTGCCGAGGCATCGGCCACGCTGGCAAATGGCCCAGCCATAATGGCCACCAATTGCTGCCCGCCCCGCATCCCCTTGGCCGAGGCGACAGGCAGGCCCATGCCCGCAAGCCGCCCTGCCGCGTTCTGCGCATTGGCAGGCTGGCCAAAGGTGCCGACTTGCACATAAATCCGCCCCCCTGCCGCAGCTTGGGTTTGCCCGCCCGCCGACATGGTCGAAGCCGTCAGCCGCGAGCCGCTTTGCACGGCAAGTGCCGCACTGCGCTGTGCCTTTTTGCGCGCCACATCAGCAAGAGTTTGCGCGGGCACCTTCTGCGTCCAAACCTGCGCTTGCTGCGCCCAGCCCGTTGCCGTGCCCAAGCCGCGATATGGATTCAAGCGATCATCACCCCATGCCGCCTCGTATGTTTGCGGCGCAGGACGCTGCGCGATGATCTGCTGGCCCGCAATCACCGTTTGCACATAACGGCCAGACTGGCCGCTACTGGCCGCGCCCGAATATCCTTGCGCGCCGCCAGTATACATCGCTCCACCCGCAAGCGCAGAGCCTGATTGCTGGCCCTGCCCGCCGCGCAGCGCCGCGCCAACACCGCGATAATTGGGCGAAACCCAGCCCGTGGCCGAACCATCGCCGCGCGTGCAAACGGTCACGCTACCCCCCGTCGTCAAGGGAATGGCTTGAAGTACGGGCGCAGCGGCAGGGCAAACCGCAGCGCCAGAAACACCCCCGCTATAGGTTGCGCTTGGGGCGGGGCTGGCCAGATTGGGCATTTGAATGGCCGCGCGTGGCGCGGGCGCAGCGTAACCTTGGGTGCGGGCCACCGTGCGTGGGGCAACCGAGCTTTGCTCTATCCCTGGCACGGCAATCGGCGCGAAAACGCCCGTCTTGCGTCCCGCTGTCATATCAGAAGCGATAGTATCCATCGGTGCACCAACGTCCTGCGTCCCGCCCAGCGGGGCTGCCGTATCACCTTGCGCCAATCGCGCTGCCGCCTGCGATGGAGTCACGGCGTTGCACATCGGTTTGCGGTCACGACCAATGCGTGGCACCCAAGTGACCTGCCCCCCAAAGCCCGCACGCATAAAAACGCAGCCACGGCTATCAACATATTGCTGGCCAGAAAACCCTGCAGGCGGCGCTTCGGCAGGGCCGCCCACCGCTGCAACCGATTGAGCAAACACGGGCGGCAAAGCCGCAAATGACAGGCTGGCCAAAACCACAGCGCCAGATAGAATCACCCGCATCTCTTCCCCCAAAAGCAGCATTTGGGATACCATGTGCGAAACCAAACCCGTTCGCAAGCAGATTGCCTTAATTTCGCCTTAATCGCTGCCAAACACTCTATTTAGTGCCAAACATACGGTCGCCCGCATCCCCTAGGCCAGGCACGATATATCCGTGCGAATTCAAATGACTATCCAAAGATGCCGTAACAATCGGCACATCTGGATGGGCAAGGCGCATCCGCTCGACCCCTTCTGGCGCGGCAAGCAGGCACAAAAAGCGGATGTTCTTGGCCCCGGCCTTTTTCAGCAAATCTATCGCCGCAACCGATGAATTGCCCGTGGCCAGCATCGGGTCGACCACAATAGACAACCGCTCGTCCAACTGATCGGGCAGTTTGCAGTAATATTGCACAGGTTCCAGTGTTTCAGGGTCGCGGTACAGGCCCACAAACCCCACGCGCGCGGCAGGGATCAGCTCCAATATACCGTCCAGCAGCCCATTGCCCGCGCGCAAAATGGAAATCAGTGCCAGCTTCTTGCCTTCAATCGCCGGGGCTTCCATTGGCTCTAGGGGCGTGTCAATGCGCATCGTGGTCATCGGCAACTCGCGCGTCACTTCATAGGCCAGCAGCAGGCTGATCTCGCGCAAAAGCTGGCGAAAGCTGGCGGTCGAGGTGGTCTTATCGCGCATCAGGCTTAGCTTATGCAGCACCAAAGGGTGCGATACGACGGTCAAATGTTCACGCATGGCCAGCCTCCACAATTTGCCCCTTCGGTATCCTGCGCCAGCCCGCCCGCGTCAAGCGCCCCGCAACCCTTTTGCGCGATCTCTTTGCGCTTTCACATTGGCCCAAATACCTTGGGGGGAGCGCGCCCTTCGCGCGCAGGGGGGCTAGCCCCCCTCCTGCCCCACCGCAAACGGCGTCACAAAAAACTGCGCCCAGCGCCCTGCTGCGCCAGCCCCAAATGCGCGGCGACACTTGCCGCCACATCGACAAAGGCGCATTGGCCAATTTCCCCCGCACCCGCGCCCGCCACCAAAACAGGAACCCTTTCGCGCGTGTGTTCGGTGCCGTGCCATGTGGGATCATTGCCATGATCTGCGGTGAAAATCGCTACATCGCCCGCGCGCAGGCGCGGCAAAAACGCCCCCACCCGCGCGTCAAACCATTCCAGCGCGCGCGCATACCCGGGCGCGTCGCGGGGGTGGCCATACAGGCTGTCAAATTCCACAAAATTGCCAAACACCAGCGCGCCGTCTTCGGCAGTGTCAGTCAAGGCATCCAAATGGTCAAACAGCCCCGCGTCAGACGTGGCTTTGTGCAAATGATCGATCCCCCGCATCGAGAATATATCCCCAATCTTGCCAATGGCATGCGTGGCATGCCCCGCGCCTTGGGCCCAATCCAGCAAGGTCGGGCTTGGCGGGGCAATCGCATAATCACGCCGATTGGACGTGCGCTGAAAATGGCCCACATCTCCAGTGAAAGGCCGCGCAATCACGCGGCCCACTTTGCGCGCGTGCAAATGGGGGGCCAAATCGGCGCAGAGTTTCAGCAAGCGCTCCAACCCAAATACCCCCTCATGCGCGGCAATTTGAAACACCGAATCCGCCGAGGTGTAACAAATCGGCCAGCCCGTGCGCAGATGCTCGGCCCCATGCGCCGCAATAATCGGCACACCGCTGGCGTGGCAATTGCCCAAAATACCACCCGTGCCCGCAAGGCGGCAGACAAGGGCCACCAGATCATCGTCAAAGGCGGGGGTTGTATCGGGGAAATAGGCCCAGTCCCACGGCACGGGCACGCCCGCCAGCTCCCAATGCCCCGAAGGCGTGTCTTTCCCGCGCGAGACCTCGTTGCCCGCGCCCCAGCGCCCGCGCGGGGCGGCATTCAGGTTTGGCGCATCTGCTCCGCTGGCCAGCCTTACCGCCGCACCCAGCCCCAGCGCATCCAAATGCGGCATATGCAGCGGGCCTGATCGCCCCACATCGGCGCGCCCCGCCGCGCAGGCCTGCGCAATATGGCCCAGCGTATTGGAACCTGCATCCGTGCCCAGCGCAGAGCCAAAATCGGCCCCGTCCAGCGCGCCGCCAATACCGACGGAATCCATCACAATCAAAAAGGCGCGCGGCATTCACGCAATCCTTTCTTGGATCAATTTTGGCGCGGTTTTGGGTGATGCCTCGGCCAAAACATAGGCGCTGCGCACCGCAGCCTCGGCGCGGTCAGCGGCGGCTTCGGTCGCGGCATGAACCACGCAGATCAACTCGCCCCGCGCCAAATCGGTGCCAATTGGCGCTAGGGCAGACAGGCCCACGGCGGGGTTAATCCGATCCCCCTCGCGCTGGCGGCCCCCGCCCATGGCCACCACGGCAAGGCCCAGCGCATGGCCATCAATCGCCGTGACATAGCCCGCCGCATCTGCGGTAATCGCGCGGATCACGGTCGATGCGGGCAGGCGGTCTGCCCAGCGATCCACAAAATCCAAAGGCCCACCTTGGGCGGCCACCATTTGGCCAAACACTTCCGCCGCCGATCCATCTTCCAGCGCCTCGCGGATTTGGCCTGCGCCATTGGCCGCATCAGGCGCAAGCCCCGCCAAAAACAACGCCTCGCCGCCAAGCGCGCAGGTTGCATCCCACAGGCGCGTGTTCACATTGCTGCCCGTCAGGGTTTCCATCACCACCATCACCTCCAGCGCATTGCCCGCCGCATCGGCAAGGGGCTGCGACATATCGGTGATAAGGGCCGATGTTTTGCACCCCGCGCCATTTGCCGTATCAACCAAAGCGCGGGCCAAAGCGCGGGCATCTTCAAGCGTTTTCATAAACGCGCCCGAGCCTACTTTGACATCCAACACCAGCGCGGGCAGGCCTGCCGCGAGCTTTTTAGACAAAATTGACGCGGTGATCAAATCAATCGATTCCACCGTGCCCGTCACATCGCGCACGGCGTACAGGCGGCGGTCGGCGGGGGCAATCTCGCCGCTGGCGGACACAATCGCGCAGCCAATTTGATCCAACTGCGCGCGCAGGGCCACTTCGGACAGGCCCGTGCGAAAACTTGGAATGGATTCCAGCTTATCCAAAGTGCCGCCCGTATGGCCAAGCCCCCGCCCCGAAATCATCGGTACCGCAGCCCCGCAAGCCGCCAGCGCGGGGGCCAGCAGCAGGGATGTGCAATCGCCAATGCCGCCAGTGGAATGCTTATCCACAATAGGCCGCCCGCCCGCCTTCCACGCCAGCACATGACCGCTGTCGCGCATCGCAAGCGTCAGTGCCACGCGCCCCGCCTCGGTTAGCCCGCGCTGCACAATCGCCATCGCAAAAGCGCCCGCTTGGGCATCTGTCACACTGCCATCGGCCAGCCCGCGCGCAAACCAAGCCAGTTCGGCGGCGGTGGGGGTCTGCCCATCGCGCAGCTTAACCAGAATGCCCCTTGCGTCGCTGGGCAGGGCATCCATGTTACAGCTTGCCCGTTTTGGCCATATGGGCGGCAGTAAACACGCCCGGCAGCAAGTCTGCCACAGTCATCGTCAGCCGCGCGCCATCGGTGGTACACAGCGTGACCTTCACATCAGGGTCTGCAAATTCCGCGATCTTTTGGCGGCACCCACCGCAGGGCGGCACGGGCGCAGGGCTGTCGGCAATCACCAAAATTTCCGCAATGCGGGTATCGCCGCCCGCAATCATCGCCGCAATCGCCCCCGCCTCGGCGCAGGTGCCTTCGGGATAGGCCACGTTTTCCACATTGCAGCCAACGTGAAGGTTGCCAGTCGTCGAGCGGATGGCCGCCCCGACATGAAATTGAGAATAGGGCACATAGGCGCGCAGGCGCACGGCGGTGGCAGGGGCCAAAAGATCCATGGGTTCTCTCCGTTCTTTGGGGCAGATTGCGGCTGTTGCGGCCAAAGCGCAAGGGCTATGGCGCGAAGGGATCAATAGGGTATCCGACACCTGTCAGATACAGCCCCTGCGGCGGGGCCACAGGCCCGCAGGCCGCGCGGTTGGCCGCGCGCAGCGCCGTGCCCACTTGCTCAGGCGGCCAAGCCCCCGCGCCGACGCGTTCTAGCGTGCCCACGATAGATCGCACCTGATTGTGCAGAAAACTGCGCGCGCGCAAGCGGAATTGAAATTCGCTGCCGCCCGTGATGGGGGTTTGGCTGATGGTGATCTCGTCAATCGATTTCACAGGGCTTTTGGCTTGGCACATGCTGGAACGGAAGGTGGTGAAATCATGTTTGCCAATCAAATGCGCGGCTCCTGCCTGCATTGCCGCCAAATCCAATTCAAACGGCACGCGCCACACCGCGCCTTTGTCCAACACCTCGGGCGCGCGGCGTGACTGAACGCGAAACAAATAGCGCCGCTCTACCGCGCTGAAGCGCGCGTGAAAATCATCCGCCACCAGCGCCGATTGCAACACAGCCACAGGCGCAGGCGACAGGTGCCAGTTCAGCGCAGCGGTGAGGCGGAATGTATCCCATTCCTTTACCAAATCGGCATGGGCCACTTGCCCTGTCGCGTGAACCCCCGCATCGGTGCGCCCCGCGCCCGTGACGGTCGGCACGGATGAATCAAGCGCTGCCAAAGCCGCCTCTAAAGCGCCCTGCACCGAAGGCTGCCCCCCCGATTGGCCCCCCGATTGGCGCTGCCAGCCATGAAACGGCGCACCATTATATTCGATCAAAAAGGCATATCTGGGCATGGGTCTTTCGATACTCAATGCCGCGCGCCCTGTCTATGCCAAAGGGGGGCTTTCCGCCCCCCTCGCTGCGCTCACCCCCCGAGGATATTTGCAGAGCAAGGAAGCAGGCAGAGATTTGCACTTTGCAACTGTGGGTCTGTTAAACCCTTGCGCGGATACCTATGTTTGGCGGGATTGAAGGAGGGCCGCGCCCGATGTTTTCATCTTTGACAAATGGAATTTCGCGCCAGATGGGCGAGATTGGCGCGCAGCTGTCATCGCTGGTGATGGAGCCTACCCTGCGCCTTGGCGTGACGGGGCTATCGCGGGCGGGCAAGACGGTGTTCATCACCTCGCTGATTGCAAACCTGCTTGACCGCGCGCGGATGAGCCAGCTTAAGGCGGGCGGGCGGATTGAGGCGGTGTATTTGCAACCCCAGCCAGATGATACCCTGCCCCGATTCGGATTTGAAGACCATTTGGCCGCGCTGACGGGAGACGCGCCGCATTGGCCCGAATCCACCCGCGCCGTGTCGGAGCTGCGCCTGTCGTTTCGCATTGCGCCTTATGGGATGCTGGGCGGGTTGACGGGGCCGCGCGTTTTGCATTTGGATATTGTCGATTATCCGGGTGAGTGGCTGCTGGATTTGGCGCTGCTGGACAAAACCTATACGCAGTGGAGCGAGGAGGTGCTGTCCCGCCTGCCGCAGCGCGCCATGGGGGCGGAATATTTGGCGCAGTCCCGCGCCGAAGATGGCGCGCGCGCGTTGGACGAGGTGCGGGCAACCGCACTGGCCGCATCCTTTACCCAATATCTGCACGCCGCCCGCGCCGCAGGCTGGTCGGATTGCAGCCCGGGGCGGTTTTTGTTGCCCGGTGATCTGGCAGGCAGCCCCGCGCTGACCTTTGCCCCCTTGCCCCCATCGGACGCCCCGCGCGGCAGCATGGCGCGCGAAATGGCCCGCAGGTATGAGGCGTATAAACGCCGCATCGTGCAGCCGTTTTTCCGCGACCATTTTGCCAAAATCGACCGCCAAATCGTGTTGGTCGATGTGCTCGGCGCGATCCACCAAGGCCCCCGCGCGCTGGAAGATTTGCGCCGCACGATGGCGGATGTTTTGGGGGCGTTCAAACCCGGACGCTCGCGGTTTTTGGCGCAGATTTTGGGCGGCAAGCGGGTGGAGAAAATCCTGTTCGCCGCCACCAAGGCCGACCATTTGCATTCGTCTCAGCACGCCGCCCTGACGGGGATTATACAGGCCATGCTGCGCGAGGCGATGTCGCGCGCCGATTTTGCAGGGGCGGATACGGCGGCCATGTCCATAGCCGCCCTGCGCTGCACGGTGGAAGAAATGCTTTCCCAAAACGGCGAAATTTTGCCTGCGGTGCGCGGACGGCAGGCGGATACGGGCAAGCAGGTGGCGCTTTATGCGGGCGAGCTGCCCGCCGACCCGATGCGCCTGTTATCCCCTGCGCGGCAGGGGGCTGCGGCTTGGCTCGATGCCGATTTTGGCATGATGCAATTCGCCCCTGCGGTCGGCAATTCATCTGGCGGTCTTCCCCATATCCGCCTTGACCGCGCGGCAGAATTTTTGATCGGAGATCGGCTGTGAACGAGACCCCTCCCCATTCCCCCTTGCGCAAATCTGTGGTGCTGGAAATGGATGCGCCCGCCGCAGACCCCAGCCTTGCCGCCCCAGTTTTGGACGATACGGCCGATGCGGGCCGCGCCATCACCGCGCTAAACGCCGTTGCCCCGCGCCGCCGCTCTGCGCTGTCACGTCTGGGGCTTTGGGTGTTTACATCCCTGTTTTTGCTGGTGCTGACCACGGCGGCGTGGAACTTTGTCATGGGCCTGTTTGCCAGCAATGCGGTGCTGGGCTGGGTGGCGTTCGGCCTTGTTATCGCCGCCTTGGGGCTGGCCATCATCGCCGCTTGGGGCGAGGCGCTGGCCTTTTTGCGCATGGGCCGCCTTGACGCGATTCGCCAGCGCGCGGGCCTCGCCGAAGCGGCAAATGACCTGCCCGCCGCCCGCACAGTGCTTGCCGATATCACCCGCCTTTACGCGGGCCGCGCGGATACATCCTGGGGCATGGCCCGCCTGCGCGAGCGCCAATCCGATGTGCTAGACGCCGACGCGCTGCTGGCATTGGCCGAGACTGAACTGCTCGCCCCCCTAGACCGCGCCGCACTGGCCGAGGTTGAATCCGCCGCGCGCCAAGTCGCCACCATCACCGCCTTTGTGCCGCTGGCACTGGCCGATGTGGCCGCCGTTCTGTTCGCCAACATGCGCCTGATCCGCCGCCTGTCCCAGATTTACGGGGGGCGTTCGGGCAGCCTTGGCAGCCTTGCCCTGCTGCGCCGCGTGGCGGGCGCGCTGCTGGGTGCGGGGGCCATGGCGCTGGCCGATGATCTGGTAGGATCAGTCGCGGGAGGCGGAATTTTGGGCAAAATATCCCGCCGCTTTGGCGAAGGGGTGGTCAACGGCGCGCTGACCGCGCGGGTTGGGATTGCCGCGATGGAACTGTCCCGCCCCCTGCCCTTTGTGGCGCAGCCTAAGCCGAACACGGGGGCGACGGTGAGCCGTGCTTTGGCGGGGATGTTTGGGAAGGGGGAGTAGCGACGCTACGGGATCACAGTCCAAAGGGTGCGACAGGGTCTCGGTTGCCTCCATCATCATGACATATTTCAAAGAGACAAGGGAGCGTTCTTTGAACGCACCACCTTCAAAACCCTAAACCCCACCCAAAATGGTGCGCGCGCCAACCTTCCCGCCCTACAATGTAGGGACGGATGCAATACGCATAACATACGGGAAAAATACAGATACCATACGCCAAAAACCCATAAAACAAGGCGTTTTCGGCGGGCCTCGCGCCGCGCAGGGAATCCCCCCGCGCGGCGCAATAACCTACAAAATTTCCGACATCTTCACCGTGCGCCCCTCGGCGACCGATTTCAGCGCGGCTTCGGCCAAGGCTAGGGCGATCAGCCCATCTTCGCCCGATGGGGCGGCGGGTTCTCCGCTGCTGAGGGCGGCAATAAAGCTTGCAATTTCAGCGCCGTAGGCTTCGGTATAGC
>CAXNEP010000038.1:0-11011 GCA_964200865.1 Cypionkella sp.
TAGCAGTGCCAAGGGTTTGGGCGCGGGTCGCAAAGGCCCCGTCGCCGATGCGAAAGGCCGCTAGCAACAGGGCCAGCAGTAGCGCAGACATAACCGCCCCTGCCCCGCTTTGCCCTGCCAAAATCGCCCCGCCTGCGCCTGCGAATGCAACAAACAACGCGGGCGTTGTCCAGTGGTTCCAGCGCGGGATGGTTTTCAGTTGGGCATAAATCATCGCGGTGCAGAAGATCGTGGTCAACGCAAGCACTGCCCCGATCAGGCCCAGCGCGCGCGGCCAGCCAAGGCCCAGCCAATCAGACAGCGCCACAGGGGCCAGCGCCAACAGGCACGCGACCGAGGCAATCGCCTCACGCGATAACCAGCTTGATCGCCACTGGGTAAAGGCGCGCAGAAACCGCTGCGGATTGCCAAGGTGAAACGTGCTGGCCAGCAGCCCGCCCACGGCAAGGCTATACCCCAAACCCCAGTGAAAGAATGCAGCCAAGCCAACAGGCGCAGGCAGGCCCGCGCCCAGAAAGGCCAGCAGGCCAAAGCCCATGCCAGACAGAACGGTAAAGACAATAACGGATGGGGCGGGATGCATCAGATTTTCCCCAGCACTTTGTCTAGCCAGCCCGCAAAGCCCGTGGCCTGAATATCCAGCAGCGGGGCAAGCGGCGCGGACATATCGGGCGCGTCTTTGCGCCGTGGCGGCAGGTATTTGTTGGTGGGGCGCGTGCCTAAATCGGGCATCAAATCATAGCCGCCGCGTTGCTTAGCGAGCTGGCTAACTGTGCTGTCAGGGTCTGCAAAATCGCCAAAATGGCGTGCGCCTGTGGGGCAGGTGCGCACACAGGCAGGAACGCGGTCTTCTTCAGGAAGATGGTCGTTGTAAATGCGGTCAACGCAGAGGGTGCATTTTTTCATCACGCCCACATCGCCGTCCATTTCGCGCGCGCCGTAAGGGCAGGCCCATGCGCATAGGCCGCAGCCAATGCAGGCATCCTCGTTCACCAAAACAATGCCGTCTTCAACGCGCTTGTAACTGGCACCCGTGGGGCAGACGGGCACGCAAGGCGCATCTTCGCAGTGCAGGCAAGAACGGGGGAAGTTGACGATCACGGCCGCGCCGTGATCAGGGGTGATTTCATAGGAATGCACGCGGTTTAAAAACGCGCCCGAAGGTGACGCGCCGTAAGGGTCTTGATCGGACAATGGCGCGCCATAGCCTTGATCGTTCCAGCCCTTGCAGGCCGTTACGCAGGCTTGGCACCCTACGCAGGTGTCCAGATCAATGGCCAGACCCAGCTTTTTCTCGGTATGGGTGGGAAGGCTGGTCATTGCGATACCTTTCTGGGCGGTGCCTTTCGGGTTTTGCCACGCGGCACGGCGCGGGAAATGGGCGCAAAGGCGGGGCTTGCTGCCACCTGCGGGCCTGCATTTTCGATTTTCACGCGCAGGTCAAACCATGCCGCCTGCCCTGTGACAGGATCAGAATTGCTGCGCCTGATGCCATCGCCCTGATCGGGCTGCAGTTCGGAAATCAGATGGTTCAGCAAAAATCCCGTTGTGGATTCGGGCGCATTATCATCCAGCGCCCAAGCGCCCTTACGCTTGCCAATGGCGTTCCATGTCCAGACGGTGTTTTCATTCAGCGCCGCCATATGGGCGGCGGGAACGGTGATTTGCCCCGTGGGGGAAGTCACGCGCGCATAATCGCCGTCTTTAAACCCGTACGCAGCCCAAATCTTGGTTGGGATATACAGAAAATTGCGCCCGCGTATTTGGCGCAGCCACGCGTTTTGACTGCCCCATGAATGGTACATATCCATCGGCCTTTGCGTCAGGGCGTGGATGGTAAAGCCATTCTCGGCATAGGGCGAATACCAGATTGGCAGGGGGTCCATCGCACGTTTTAGCGTTGCGCGCAGATGGTCGGGCGGTTGATGCGGACCGATGCCGCTCGCGGCGGCCTGAAAGCGGCGCATCGGTTCAGAGTAGACCGAGAACAGATAGGGCTGGGGGGATTCGAAAAGGGATGTTTGCACCGCCCATTCCTGATAGGCCATATTCCACGGCTTATAAAACGCACCCTCGGCAGGCACATGGGCCTGAAAGAACCCGCCATTTTCGATATAGCGATCCAACTGGTTGGGGTTGGCATCGCCGCGCCCCGTCTGGCTGCCATCCGCCCCGCGCCAACCGATCAGCGGGCCAACGCCCGGGCGGCGGATGTGGTTTTGGATATAGTCGGCGTAATCGGCAAACTTTGGGCTGCCATCTTCTTTGACCATCGGGCCAAGGCCCAACCGCGCGCCCAAATCCAGCAGCACAGATTGAAAGGGGCGCACATCGCGGTCAGGTTCAACCACGGGCCAGCGGATGGAATCCCCTGCTGCATCGGGTTCGGAAATAGGGCGGTCTAGCAGGGAAATACAATCGTGCCGTTCCATATAGGTGGTGTCGGGCAAGATTAGGTCAGCATAGGCGACCATTTCGGACGCATAGGCATCGGAATAAATGATGCGGGGGATGACATAGCCGCCATCCGCGTCCCTATCCGTCAGCATCTTTATCACTTCGCCCGAATTCATCGACGAATTCCACGCCATATTGGCCATATACAAAAACAGCGTGTCGATGCGGTACGGATCGCCCGCATGGGCGTTGGGAATCAGCATATGCATCAACCCGTGGGCCGAAAAGGGGGCGTCCCATGTAAACGCCTTGTCAATCCGCGCGGGACTACCATCGGGCTTTAGCGCCAATTGTTCGGGGTGGCGAACATATCCCAGATGCGGGCCAGCAAGGGGTTTGCCCGCCGCGGCGGTGAAATGCGGCGTTGGATGCGCGTCTACGGGTTTGGGATAGGGCGGCTTTAGGCGGTAGCCGCCCGGCGTTTCAACACTGCCCAAAACAATCTGCAAAAGATGCAGCGCGCGGGCAGTTTGAAAGCCGTTGGAATGGGCCGAAATCCCGCGCATGGCGTGAAAGGACACGGGGCGGCCAACCATCTTGCTATGTTCGTTGCCGCGAAAATCTGTCCATGGCTGGGCAATCTCTATCGCCTCGTCAAAGGCCACGCGCGCCAAATCAGCGGCCAGCGCGCGGATGCGCGGCGCGGGGATGCCGCAGCGATCCGCCACGGCTTCGGGTGCATATTCGGGCGCAAGATAGCGCTGCGCCATGTGTTGAAATACTGTGCGGTTGCCCTGATACACAGCCCCCAAATCGGGCTGAACGCCCTTGGCATCCCACGGGGCGGGTGCGCCTGTGCGCCGATCAATCACAAAGGGTTGGCTTTCGGCGTTTTTCAGGATCATGCCCGCCTCGGGGCCATCTTCCACCACCAACAAGGGCGCGTTGGTGAATTGCGCAAGATAGTCCAGATCGATCTTGCCCGCCTGAAACAGGCAATGAATCAAGGACAATATCAGCAGGCCATCAGTGCCGGGTGTAATGCCCAGCCAATCATCGGCCACGGCATTGTAGCCCGTGCGAATGGGGTTGACCCCAACAACGCGCACGCCGCGCGCCTTTAACTTGCCCAGACCAATTTTGATGGGGTTGCTGTCATGATCTTCGGCCACGCCAAACAGGATGAACAGCTTTGTGCGATCCCAATCGGGTTGGCCAAATTCCCAAAAGGCCCCGCCAATGGTGTAGATGCCGCCTGCCGCCATGTTGACGGAACAAAACCCGCCATGGGCGGCATAGTTGGGCGTGCCGAACGCCTGCGCCCACCAGCCTGTAAAGCTTTGCGATTGATCGCGGCCCGTGAAAAACGCCAGCTTTTCGGGCGCAGTTTCGCGCAGGGGTTTCAGCCATGACACCGCCAGCGCCAAGGCTTCGTCCCACGAAATTTCTTCAAATGCGCCAGACCCGCGCGGGCCAACGCGGCGCAGGGGCGCGCGCAGGCGCGAGGGCGCGTTGATTTGCATAATGCCCGATGCGCCCTTGGCACAAAGCACACCCTTATTGATGGGATGATCGCGGTTGCCCTCGATATAGGCCACTTCGCCCGATTTCATATGCACATTGATCCCGCAGCGGCAGGCACACATGTAACAGGTGGTGCGGCGCACCTCGTCACCGATGGGGTGGTTTGGTGCAAGACGTGGCTGGGTGTTCATGGCTATTCCCTTTGTGCCCACAAGATCAGGTTGCACGGATTTTGGCGAATGCAAAATTTCGCTGGCGCTATCGGTTCGCCTTAGCTGATATTACGGCAAGGCAAGAAAAACACCGCTTTAGCCGCCGCGCCGCGCCGCATTAGGCGCTTTCCGCGCCTTGCAAATCCCAATGTATTTCCAGCCGCTGCGGGCCAAGGCGGGTGTTCGCCGTATCCAAAACCTGCAAAATCAATTCGGCAGTTTGGGTGCCAATCAGCCGTGGATGGGGGTTGATTGTGGTGATCGTCGGGTGCGAGATGCCCGCAATTTCATAGGCCCCGAACCCCGCAATGGCGATATCGTGCGGCACGCGCACCCCGCGCCTTTGGCATTCGGTCAGCGCGCCAAAGGCCGATAGGTCTGACACGCAAATCACCGCCTGCGTATCGGGAAAATCGTTCAGCAACTGGCCCATTGCGCTGGCCCCTTCGCGCATGGAAATGGGCGGCTTGCCCGCGCCAATCAGGCGGCTTGCATCTAGCCAGCGCGCCTGCATCGCCGCGACAAAGCCGCGCCGCCGATCAGCGCCGCGGGTATCGCCATCGGTATCGCCGCCAATAAAGGCAATGCGCGACAGGCCTTTGCCCACCAGATAATCGACCATACCCGCCATCGTCGCGGCATTAGAAAACCCAACCACATGATCGATAGGATCGTCGGGCAAATCCCATGTTTCCACAACGGGGATACCTGCATTTAGCAGCATTTTGCGCGTGCGTTCGGTGTGCCGCCCGCCAGTGACCACAATCGCCTCGGGGCGGCGGCGCAAAAGCTGTTCTACCAGCACCTCCTCTTGGGCCACATCATAGCCCGAATGGCCCAGCAAAACCTGCATCCCCGCCTGCGCCAAACGGTCTGACATGGCCCCCACCGTATCGGCAAAGTTGGCGTTGTTGATGGACGGAATCGTCACCGCCACAAAATTGGTCTTTTGCGTGCGCAGATTTGCGGCTGTGGAATCAAACACATAACCCAAATCTTCGGCAATGGTGCGGATGCGCGCGCGCGTGGCTTCGGATACCGAGGTATCTTGTTTGAACGCGCGGCTAACAGTCATCACCGAAACGCCCGCCGCTAGGGCGACGTCCTTCATCGTTTTGGCGCTGTGCTGCATGATGACCCCATTCCGTGCCATCTGTTTGCCAGCTTTGATCTGCGCTGTCTATGTTTTGGTTACCGAAAACACGGATGGTTAGGGCAGATATTCATCCGCTTCGGTTACATGGTGGTGGATGCGCCCGTCAAAGAATTCGGCCACAATCTGGCCAGTCACCTCGCGCGATTGGGCGCGAAAGGGGCTGGAAAGCGCGCCTTCCAATTCGGCGCGGCTGGGATAGCTGATCGCCAAAATCAGCGGGAATTCGGGAGCGCCGTCGTCACGTTCGGCCCCAAACATCACGCGCACGGCGCAGTTGCCTGGAAATTGCCGCCACAAAGGGACAAGGCGCGATGTGACGGCTGCGCGAAAATCTGCGGCAAATGTGCCAGCCTTTAGGCTGCCTTCAAACAGGGCAAAGCGGGTGATCATGCGAAATGTTCCTTATTGGGGCCAGTGAAATATTCCATAAGCGCGGCCTGATCTTCGCCGCCCAAACCTGCGGCAGTTAGCATACGGTGAATTTCAGCGCAGAGCGCAGTCAGCGGCATGGATGTACTGCTGCGCCGCGCCAAATCTTGCGCGGCGTTCAAGTCTTTGACCATGTTATCAATGCGCCCCGTGCGGCGATAATCGCGGGTGGCAAAACGCGGCATGTATTCTTGCAAAATCGCGCTATCGGCGCGGCCACCGCGCAGCGCCTGTGGAATCTTGCTGGCATCAACGCCCGCATTCAGGGCAAGCTGCGTTGCCTCGGCCACGGCCATAAAGTTCAGCCCGCACAGCACTTGGTTGATCAATTTCGTGGTTTGGCCAGCGCCAGATGGCCCCATATGGGTGTAGTTGGTGGACAAATGGCGCAGCAGTAAATGCGCGCGCGCCACATCTTCGGCAGTGCCCCCTGCCATAAGGGTAAGTTCCCCCGTTGCCGCCTTTGGCGCGCCGCCTGATAGGGGGCTATCCACCCATGCAAGGCCCAGCGCGGCGGCACGTGTGGCCATATTGCGCGTGGCATCAGGGTCTATCGATGACATATCAATAATCAGGGTTCCTGCGCGCGCCCCCTGCGCAACCCCGCCTTCGCCAAAGACGGCGATGTCGACAATACGCGCCGAATTCAGGCTGATGACAACATGATCCGCCACTGCCGCCGCTTGCGCCGCCGAAGGGGCGGCTTTGGCACCCAGCGCGACCAAGTCCGCCACTTTCTGCGCATCTAGATCAAACACCGTCAGGTCTTGCCCCGTTTGCAAGATGCGCGCGCCAATCGCCCCGCCCATTGCCCCCGCGCCAATCAATGCGACCTTTAGTGTCATTTCAGCCCCTCCAAAAAACCCGCGATGATCTTCGCGGGTGATGCTTCGATGTCTTGCACCACATGCGCCTCGTCCGCTGCGGGCGGCTCTAGCGTGGCAAGCTGGCTGTCCAGCAGGCTGGTTGGCATGAAGTGACCCGGCCGCGCCACCATGCGGGCCAGCAAAGTTTCCCTTTGCCCGCGCAGATACAAAAACACCGTGTCCGCCTGCGCGCGAATTTGATCGCGGTATGCGCGCTTGAGGGCGGAACAGGCGACGACAGTATTGCCCTGCGCCAGCGCCTGCCCCACCAGCGCCAGCCATGGCGCGCGGTCGTCATCATTCAACGGCTGCCCGCGCGACATTTTGGCGATATTGGCGGGCGGGTGCAGATCATCGCCGTCGATAAACCGCGCACCAAGTGCGGCGGCCACACCCGCGCCAATACTGCTTTTCCCGCAGCCCGAAACCCCCATGACGACATAGGATGTCATAGCGAAATGGTTATCCCGCCATCCACAAAGATCACTGTGCCGTTCACAAAGGATGAGGCTTCGGATGCCAAGAAAATGCACGCGCCCACCAATTCTTCCACATTGCCCCAGCGCCCTGCGGGGGTGCGCTTGGCCAGCCATTCGCTGAAAACAGGGTCATCGATCAGCGCCTTGTTTAGCTGAGTTATGAAATATCCAGGCGCAATGGCATTGCATTGCAGCCCGTATTTCGCCCAATCGGTTGCCATGCCTTTGGTTAGGTTTGTCACTGCGCCTTTGGTGGCGGTATAGGGCGCAATTGATGGGCGGGCGAGGGCGCTTTGCACCGACGATATGTTCACAATCTTACCCGCGCCGCGCGCGATCATATGGCGCGCCACGGCTTGGCCGACGTGAAACACCGATGCGATGTTGGTTTGCAAAAGTTTTTCAAACGCCTCGGCGGGAAAATCTTCTAAGGGGCCGCGATGCTGCATCCCCGCGTTATTGACCAATATATCAATCGCGCCATGCGCTGATTCGAACCCATCTACAGCGGCGCGCACGGCGTTATGATCGGTGGCATCAAAGGCCAGCGTTTGCACGGTAAAGCCTTCGCCGCGCAGGGTGTTTGCCGCTGCCTCTAGCTTGGCCCCGTCGCGGCCATTCATCACAATGGCTGCCCCTGCTGCGGCCAGCCCGCGCGCCAAGGCAAACCCAATGCCCTGCGACGACCCTGTGATCAGTGCGCGTTTTCCAGAAAGATTAAAAAGTTGCAGGCTCATGCTGTTCCCTTGCGTTCAAAAATTTTGGGCTTGGCAAATGGGGCCCGCTTGAATATGTTATCGATAACATGCCAAATCATCGACCGTCAACCAGAAAGCACATCATGTCAAAAGTGGAAATCTTGCAAGTCGGCCCGTACCCCGAATGGGATCAAGTGCCCCTTGATGCCGCCTTTATGTCGCACCGCTATTTCGAGGCGGCCGATAAGGCGGCCTTTCTGGCAGCGGTTGGCCCAAATATCCGCGCCATTGCCACGCGGGGCGAATTGGGCGCGAATGCGGATATGATCGCGGCCTGCCCAAAGCTGGAAGTGATCTCGGTCTATGGCGTGGGTTATGATGCGGTAGATTTGAACGCGGCCCGCGCGCGCGGCATTCGCGTCACCAACACCCCCGATGTGCTGACCAATGATGTGGCCGATTTGGGCGTGGCAATGATGCTGGCCCATTCGCGCGGGATGATCGGGGCCGAGGCATGGGTGCGCGATGGGTCTTGGGCGGCCAAGGGGCTGTACCCGCTAAAGCACCGCGTTTGGGGCAAACGGGCGGGCGTTTTGGGCCTTGGCCGCATTGGGTTTGAGGTGGCCAAGCGTCTGGCGGGCTTTGATATGGATATCGCCTATACCGATGTTGGCCCCAAGGACTATGCCAAACGGTGGGAGTTTGTTGCGGATGCAGCGGCATTGGCGGCGCGGTCGGATTTTCTGTTTGTAACCTTGGCCGCATCTGCCGCCACGCGGCACATTGTGAATGCAGGTGTCATTGCCGCGCTTGGCCCGCAGGGGATGCTGATTAACATCTCGCGCGCGTCAAACATTGATGAATCTGCGCTGCTGGATGCGCTGGAGACGGGCGCGCTAGGGTCTGCTGCGCTGGATGTGTTTGAAGGCGAGCCTGCCCTGAACCCGCGCTTTTTGGCCCTGCCCAATGTGATGCTGCAACCGCACCACGCATCGGGCACATATGAGACGCGCAAGGCGATGGGCGCGCTGGTGCGCGATAATCTGATGGCGCATTTTGCGGGCAAACCGCTGCTGACGCCGGTGCTGTGATGAAAACCATCGTCATCCACGCCGCCCGCGATTTGCGCATTGAAGATACGGCTGTCGAACGCCCCGCCGCTGGGCAAGTGCAGATTAAACTGGCGACAGGTGGGATATGCGGATCTGATCTGCATTACTTTAACCACGGCGGGTTTGGGGCCATTCGGCTGCGGGAACCGATGATCTTGGGGCATGAAGTGTCGGGCCATATCACCGAACTGGGCGATGGGGTTGCGGGGTTAAAGCTGGGGCAGTTGGTGGCAGTGTCCCCCTCGCGCCCCTGCCATGATTGCCAGTATTGCAATGCAGCGATGTATAATCACTGCCTGAACATGCGGTTCTACGGATCGGCCATGCCCTTTCCCCATATTCAAGGCGCGTTCCGCGAGGTGCTGGTGGCAGATGCCGCCCAATGCGCGCCCGCAGATGGGCTAAGCGCGGGCGAGGCGGCGATGGCTGAACCGCTTGCCGTATGCCTGCACGCCGTGGGGCGCGCGGGGCCGCTATTGGGCAAATCAATACTGGTCACAGGCTGCGGGCCAATTGGCATTTTGTGCATTTTGGCCGCGCGGCGGGCGGGGGCGGATTTGGTTGTGGCCACCGACCTTGGCGATTTCACCCTTGGCATGGCGCAGCGCGCAGGGGCAGATGCTGTGGTGAATATGGCCGCAGGCGGGGATTTATCGGCATATACGGGCGGCAAGGGCCATTTTGACGTGCTGTTTGAATGTTCGGGCGCGGCCCCTGCCCTAAACGCTGCCATTCCAGCGCTGCGGCCAGGTGCCACCATCATTCAACTTGGCCTTGGCGGCGATATGACATTGCCCGTGCAGGCGATGACGGCCAAGGAACTTGTCCTAAAGGGTTCCTTCCGCTTTCATGACGAGTTTTTCACGGGCGTTAGCCTGATGCAAAAGGGGCTGATTGATGTGAAGCCCTTTATCACGCACAGCTTCCCGTTGGATCGCGCGGTAGAAGCGTTTGAAACGGCAGGGGATCGGTCGCGCGCGATGAAGGCGCAGATTGCGTTTTCCTAAACCTCTGCACCAATCGCGGCCAATGCGGCACGGGCAACTTCGGCGTCTTGATCGCCCGTACCAGAGCCCACACCGATGCCGCCCACCACATCGCCGTTGATGCGAATGGGCAAGCCTCCCTTTAGGCCCGTCACTGCGCCACCGCTGGCCATGCCAATCGCGGGGCGCACCGCTTCGGGGATGTTTTCCGATGGCGCGCCAATGCTAGCCGCTGTCAGAGCCTTGGCCATGGCCGATTTTCGCGACAAGAACCGCGCGCCCGTCATGCGAATTTCGCCCAGCAATTCTCCGCTTGCATCGACAATCACAATGCACTGAGGTTGGCCCATGGCTTCGGCCTGCGCGATGGCCGCCGCCAGCATTGCCATTACCCCTGTGTGGGTTAGCCATGTTGCGCTGTGAAAAAATGCCATAATCTGCCCTTACATGTTTGACGTTGCTATTTGTTATCGATAACATATGCCAAAGAAACGGGGAACCCACCATGTCTTTTTACCAAATCGTCGATCCCGCCTTTGGCCGCTATGTTTTGGGCAATGCGCCGCCTAAGCAGTTGGCCACAGGATTTGATTGGGTGGAAGGCCCTGTTTGGTTTGGCGATGCAAATTGCCTGCTGTTTTCGGAAATTCCCAGCAATCGCATTTTGCGCTGGACGCCCGATGTTGGCATTTCCACCTATCGCGCGCCGTCCAACTATGCCAACGGCCACACGCGCGATAGGCAGGGGCGGTTGATTTCCTGCGAACATGGAACCCGCCGCGTGACGCGCACTGAACATGACGGCAGCATCACTGTGATTGCAGACAGTTTTGCGGGCAAACCGCTGAATTCGCCCAATGATGTGGTGGTAAAATCGGATGGGTCGATCTGGTTTTCAGACCCCCATTACGGCATTGCCAGCAATTACGAAGGCTTTGCCGCGCCGCAGGAAAACCAATGCAACGTTTACCGCTGGCATAATGGCGATTTGCGCACCGTGGTCACGGATATGAACTGCCCAAACGGCCTTGCCTTTTCGCCCGATGAGTCGCGCCTTTACGTGGCCGATACGGGGCGGATGCATTCGGATGATGCGCAGATGATCCGCGTTTATGATGTCGCCACCGATGGCAGCCTGTCGGCGGGGCGGCA
>CAXNEP010000039.1:0-10968 GCA_964200865.1 Cypionkella sp.
GCGCGGCCATCGTTTGCAACTGCATCAACGCATCATCGCAGGGGGCTGCCAGCGACAAAAGTGCCGTCAGCAAATCAGCCTCGCCTGTGGGGATAGGTGGGGCTTTGGCGTCTTCGATCAGGGCATGTGCGCGCGCGGCAATCTCACCCTCACTGCGCAGGCCGATCATGGGGGCGGCGTTGGCAATTTGGGCGGCGATGTCACCTTTAGACAGACGTTGCAACAATGCACTGCGTGCTGGCGAGACGGGGCTGCGCCCTGCAAAACGATTGAGCAATGCCAAAAACCGCTGGGGCCGCCAGATGTGGCGCAACAGGGCGGATTTGCGGGCGGGAGTTGTGGTAAGCCCCCGCACGGCCGCCAGCAAAATGCCCATATCCCCCGTCACAGCGCGCAACGGCAGGCCCGACAGCGCGCTTGCAATTAGGGCAAAAACCTCGGCATCGGCAGCTTCGGGCGCGCTGCGATCGAACACCTCGAACCCAACTTGCAGATATTCGAGCGGGCGCGCGCCGCTGACATCTGTCAAATGATCTTGGGCGCGAAACACCTCGCCCATATAGCAATAGCGCGCAGGATCGGCCCCGCCCCGCATATGGGCCTGCACCACGGGCACAGTGAAATCGGGGCGCAGCATCATTTCGCCGCGCACAGGGTCGTGGGTGACATAGGCGCGCGCGCGAATGTCTTCGCCATAAAGGTCTAGCAGCGTTTCGGCAGGCAAAAGAATATCTGCATCCACAGGCACCGCGTCCGCCGCCTGAAACAATGTGAACAGGCGGTCAGCCTCAAAGCGGATGGCGGATTTGGATACCATGTGCCCGCTACTTCCCGCCGCTAAGCATCGTTTGCACAGCAGCCACCAGATCGCCGCGCGGCACTTCCACCTGCGCGGGGCGGTCTTTCCATTCCTCTAACGTGGCGTTCTGGGCGATTTGCGATCCAAGGATCAGGTCTTTCAGAACGATTGTTCCCTTTGCCGCCTCGTCCCCGCCTTGGATGACGGCAATGGGGCTGGCGCGCTTGTCGGCGTATTTAAGCTGGTTGCCAAATTGCTTGGGGTTGCCAAGGTAAACCTCGGCGCGGATACCTGCCGCGCGCAAATCGCCGACCATGGCCATGTAATCGGCCATGCGGTCGCGATCCATCACAGTCACCACGACAGGCCCTGCGCTGTCCTTAGCGCCCCGCCCCTTGGCCGCCAGCGCCGCAAGCAGGCGATCCACGCCGATGGACACACCCGTTGCAGGCACGGTTTGGCCCGTAAAGCGTTTGACCAAATCGTCATAACGCCCGCCGCCTGCAACCGAACCAAACTGCCGCTTGCGGCCCTTTTCATCAAGGATTTCAAAGGTAAGCTCGGCCTCGTAAACAGGGCCAGTGTAATATCCAAGGCCGCGTACGACGCCTGGGTCAAGGATAATGCGGTCAGGGCCGTAGCCTTGGGCATCCAAAAGCGCGGCGATGGTTGCAAGTTCCTCTACACCTTCTGCGCCCATCGCAGATGGCCCGACCAGTTCGCGCAGGCGCGCTAAAGTGGCCGCGCCCGTCTCGCGGCGTGCTGTGGTAAACCCCATCACCACCTCGGCCTGCGCCTCATTCAACCCCGCGCCCTTCGTAAAATCGCCACTCTCATCCTTGCGCCCCGCGCCCAGCAGCGCGCGCACGCCGTCCGCGCCTAGGCGATCAATCTTATCAATCGCACGCAGAACAATCCCGCGTTCATGGACAAACTTTTCGGGGTCTGACGGGTCAAGCACGCCCGCCACCTCCATCACCCCATTCAATACTTTACGATTGTTCACTTTAATCACATAATCGCCGCGCTCAATCCCTGCGGCTTCCAAAGCATCGGCCAGCATGGCGCAAATTTCGGCATCGGCCGCGACACTGGCCGCCCCCACCGTATCGGCATCGCATTGATAAAACTGGCGAAACCGCCCTGGCCCTGGTTTTTCATTGCGCCAAACGGGGCCAAAGGCATAGCGGCGGTAGGGGGTGGGCAGATCGTTGCGGTATTGCGCGGCCACGCGGGCCAAAGGCGCGGTCAGATCATAGCGCAGGGCCAGCCAATCGCCGCCCGCCTGATCGCCGTCGCCTTCATTTTCCTGCCAGCCAAATACGCCTTCATTGGGCCTGTCCACATCGGGCAAAAACTTGCCCAAGGCTTCTACTGTCTCCACCGCACTGGTTTCCAATGGGTCAAAGCCATAGCGGTGATACACCGCCGTAATCGCCGCCAGCATATCGCGCCGCGCGATGACGTCCGCGCCAAAGTAATCGCGAAATCCGCGCGGGGTTTCGGCGCGCGGGCGGCGTTCGGCCTTTGGTTTTTTGCCGTCAGACATGGCTTTACCCTTTGGTTTTTCTGCAACCTGCTGTAGCGGATGGGCAGCGGCGGGGCAAGTAGCGGGGCGCGTATGACCAATATCACTGCACTAGAAGAACGCATCGCGCATCTGATCCGCGCGGTCGATGATTTATCTGACATCGTGGCCGTGCAGGCGCGCGAGATTGACCGCCTCACACGCCTTACCGAAATGCTTGCCCTGCGCGAAGCGCAGCGCGAGGAAGGCGGGCTTGACGCGCCTGCCGCCAATGTGCGCCCCCCGCATTGGTAATTTTGCCAATTGCGCCTTGTATGCAGGCGGCAAAGGGGCCACATTGTGGGAATGAGCAACCTTCCCACCGCCCCAAAACCCGACCTTACCCGCGAGATTGCCGATTTGGCCCGTGCGTATCGGCGCGCAAATGGCCCAATCATTACGGTCATGCAACGCTTTGGCGGCACGCTGGAAACGCAGATGAACCGCTTACCGCCGCAGTTTCGCGCGCAGATCGAACGGGCTATTGTTGCGGCCCTGACGCGGGCGCATGTTTTTGCTGGGCATACCGAGAAAGGGCCCCAACTTGGCCGTGGCGGGGTGATGGCGGCGGCCATGGCCACGGGCGCTGCTGGTGGGGCAGGCGGGCTTGCCAGCTCGCTGATGGAACTGCCCGTAACCATCACTGTTTTTCTGCATGCCATTAGGGCCGAGGCGCGCAGCGCGGGCTTTGATCCCGATAGCGATGGTATCCGCGCCGCCTGCCTAGAGGTGTTTTCTGACGCGAGCCCGCTGCGCCAAGATGATGGGATGAACACGGCCTTTCTATCCGCGCGCCTTGCGCTGACGGGGCCCGCAGTGCACAAAATTATCGCCACAGTGGCCCCGCGTCTGGCCCTTGTGCTGGGGCAAAAGCTGGCCGCGCAAACCGTGCCTGTTTTGGGCGCAGCATCGGGGGCGGCGATCAACGCGGCCTATGTGTCATACTATACCGAAATTGCCCGCATCCGCTTTGCCCTGATGCGCCTTGCGCAAAGCCACGGCGGCGAGGCGGTGGCCAAGGCATTTGAATCTGCCTGCGCGCCCAAAATCACCAAAGCGCGCTAAGTCCTTCTCTTTTTTGCAAATATCCCGGGGGTGAACCTGTTTACCCCTTTGCAAACAGGTTAGGGGGCTGGCCCCCTTTACGCCGTCTGCCGCGCAAGCCATTCGGACAGCACCTCGCGCACCGTCTCTGCGCCGCTTGTCCTTGCACCATCAATTACCTTTTGCGCTGCGCCCAAATCCACGCTGCGCAGCACTTCTTTGACAGGGCCAATCGAGGCTGGGCGCATCGACAGATTTCGCAGGCCAATGGCGGCAAAGGCCAGCGCCTCTAGCGGGCGGCCAGCATCTTCGCCGCAGAAAGAGAGGCGCGTGTTTGATGCCGCGCAGCGCGCGATGACAAATTGCAAAAAGGTCAGGAACGATGTGTTTAAAACATCATACCTTTTGCGCACACGCTCATTCTCGCGGTCGGCGGCAAAGAAGAACTGCTTTAGATCATTCCCGCCGATGGAAATGAAATCGGCCATCTGAAAAAAAGCGTCGGGCGCATAGGCAAGGCTGGGCATTTCCAGCATCGCGCCAATTTCCAACTTTTCTGGCACGCTATGGCCCAAAGATTTTTCGCGGTGAATTTCGCGCAGCAGCAGGCCGCGCGCGGCCTGAAATTCGGAAAACTCGGCCACAAAAGGAAACATCACCTGCAAGGGCCGCCCCGCCGCCGCGCGGATCAGCGCCTGCAACTGCATCCGCAATACGCCCGGTTTATCCAGCCCCACGCGGATGGCGCGCCAGCCCATGGCGGGGTTCGGCTCGTCTTGCGGTTTCATATAGGGCAGCACTTTGTCGCTGCCGATATCCAGCGTGCGAAAGGCGACGGGCAGGCCTTTAGATGCCTCCATCACGCGCGAATATAGGGCCACCAGTTCCTCGCGGCGCGGCATTTGGCTGCGCACCAGAAACTGCAATTCGGTGCGAAACAGGCCAACACCTTCGGCGCCCGACCCAACAAGCGAAGGCAAATCGGCCATCAGCCCCGCGTTCATTTGCAGACCAATGCGCACCCCGTCCCGCGTGGTGGCGGGCAAATCGCGCAAGGATGCAAAGCGTTCTTGCGCCTTGGCTTGCATTGCGATTTTGTCGCGGAAACTGCGCGCAACCGTGTCTTCGGGGCGCAGATGGGCGATGCCCTGATCGCCATCAACCAGTATCGGATCGCCGTTCAGCGCCTCGGTTGTGACGCGTTCGGCGTGGATCACCATCGGAATGGCCAGCGCGCGCGCCACAATGGCGGCGTGACTGCCGACCGACCCTTCTTCCAGCACAACGCCCTTTAACTTGCGGCCATATTCCAGCAGTTCGGCAGGGCCGATGTTGCGCGCCACAAGGATGGGGTTTTCGGGCATGGCCGCGCCCGTATCGCTGCCTTGGCCCGTTAGAATGCGCAGCAGGCGGTTGGATAGATCGTCCAAATCATGCAGCCGTTCGCGCAAATAGGCATCTGGCACGTTTTCCAGCCGCGCGCGCGCTGTGGCCTGTTCTTTGGCAACGGCGGCTTCGGCGGACAGGCCGCTTGCGATGTCTTCTTCCATCCGCCGCAGCCAACCACGCGAATGGGCAAACATGCGGTAGGCTTCCAGCACCTGCTTTTGCTCTTTGTCCAAAGATTCGGCGGCCAGCAGATCATCAACCGAAACGCGAAGTTCCCCCACAGCGGCGCGGATGCGTTCGAGTTCATACAGCGGGTCATCGGCCACAGGGTTGGTCACAACCACCCGCGCCTCGTGCAGCCAAACACGGCCCTCTGCCGCGCCTTCCTGCCCTGTGCTGCCGCGAAACAATACGGGCTGGGTGTGCAGCATGGCCATGCCTGTACCAACGCCCGCGAACGCGCCCAGTTCGGTCATTTCGGCCAGCACCATGGCGACGACCTCTAGCGCGTCAACCTCGTCTTCTGAAAACTGCCGCGCGGTTTTGGACTGCACCACCAGCACGCCCAAACGTTCGCCCACGCGTTGGATCGGCACGCCAAGGAAAGATGAATAAATCTCTTCCCCCGTTTCGGGCATAAACCGAAAGCCCTTTTCGGCGGGTGCATTGGCGGTGTTGACGGGAAGGCCCGTACGGCCCACGCGGCCCACCAGCCCCTCGCCCAGCTTCATGCGGGTTTTGTGAACGGCGGTTTTCTTTAGCCCTTCGGTCGCGCACAGTTCCAGCGTTTCAGCATCGCGGAACAGGTAGATCGAGCACACCTCTGTCTCCATCGAATCGGCGATAAGATGGGTGATTTGGTCTAGGCGGTCTTGCCCCTTGGCCTTAGTAGCCAAGACATCGCGCAACCTGCGGAGGAGTTTTCGACTGTCACTGTCCGTGCGTTCTGCTGGCATGTTGCGCCCCTTGTTCGCTGCACTATAGGCGATGCCGCGCAAAAAGGGGAGTGGGGAAAGCCCGTTAAAGTTACCCGGCGTTCAACAGCGGTCTTTGCGCAGTTACTGCGCGCGGGCCAAAATCGCGCGAGCGGTGCGGATGGCCAGCGCGGCAACGGTCAGCGATGGGTTGGCCGCGCCAGAGGTGGGCAGAACGGATGCATCGCAAATGATCAGATTGTCCAGATCATGGGCGCGGCACTGCGTGTCTACCACGCTGGTTTGCGGGTTATTCCCCATGCGCGCCGTGCCGCATTGATGCGATGGCGTGCGCTTTTCAAAGGTTTTCGACATGACAATCGGCCAGCCCATTTTGCGCAGCAACGCCTTCAGTTTGGCATTCAACGCCAAATGCGCCGCCCAATTGGTGCGCTGCCATTTCAGCATGATCTGCCCGTCTTTTAGCGTAACACGGCTTTCCGCGTTGGGCAGGTCTTCGGACATGGTCATCAGATGCACGGAATGGTCGGCGACCCAAGTGGCCAGCCACAGGGGCAGTCTGGTTTCTGCCGCCATAATCTCCCCCGTGATCCGCCCCAGCATTTGCACATTGCCAAGGGGTTCACCATTTGGCCCGCCTGTCAGATACCAGTCGTTCAGTTGGATGGTTTTTTCATATACCGAGCGGTTGCGGCGAAACGGGTTCACCCCGATGATGGCGGCGATGTTGTGGTTCATAAAGTTACGCCCCACTTGATCCGAAGCATTGGCCAAGCCATTGGGATGGTCTGCGTTGCCAGATGCCAGCAGCAGCGCCGCCGATTTCACCGCCCCCATACACAGGCACACCAGCGGCGCGGAAATGGTTTTATCCGTGCCGTCATGGGTGTACTGCACGCCCGTAATCTGCCGCCCTTTGGCGTGAAGGCGCGTGACCATCGCCCCCGTGATCAGCGTTACATTGGGGTACTTCAAGGCCAGCGCAAGGCCGATGGTTTCCGCGTCCATCTTGCCGCCGCGCGTGTTGGGAAAACCGTCAAACGTCTGCGCGCCGCCCTTTAGCCAAAGGTCAATATCCACGCCCAAAGGCAGGGCGCTGGGGGATAGGCCTTGGGCACGCATCCTGTCCATCAGGTCTATCATATCAGGTTCATGCGGCACGGGGGGGTGGGGGTAGGGGCCAGAATGGGGCGGCTCGGTGACATCGCCAGCCACATCGCCGCGCACTTGGTACAGGGTTTCGGCGGCCTGATAATCGGGTTCAAATTCGGCGTAGGTGATCGGCCAACCTGGGGCCGTGCCTTCCATATGTTTCAGGGGGCTGAAATCCTGTTCGCGGTAGCGCATCAACACCGCGCCGTAGAATTTCGAATTGCCGCCGGGGTGATAGTAATTGTTGGGCTGAAAGGTACCGCCCGCCTCGTCCAGCCATGTTTCCTTTGGGTTGAAATGCCCTGTGAAAACAGCGGCCCCATCGCGGCATTCGGGGCTGTCACGCAGAAAATCGCCGCGTTCAAGAATAACAATTTTCTTGCCCGACGGGGCTAGCTGCGCGGCCAGTGTCGCGCCGCCCATGCCAGAGCCAAGGATCAGGATATCGGGGGTTGTGGCAGATTTATCTTCAGACATAGGGCCGCCTTTCGGTTTGGCCCTACGCTAGCGCAAGGTTGGGTTGGCGCAAGATCAAAGTCGCGCAGCGCTTACGCCTTTTCCAACCCAAACGCATCATGCAGCGCCTGCACGGCCAGTTCCATATACTTGCGGTCGATCAGCACCGAGATTTTGATCTCTGACGTGGCGATCACTTTGATATTCACATTCTCGGATGCCAGTGCCTTGAACATGGTGGCAGCTACACCCGCGTGCGAGCGCATCCCGATGCCCACCACCGAGATTTTTGCCACATCCGAATCGACCACCATATCGTCAAAGGTGATGGAACCCGCAGCCTTTGCCTCGTCCATCGCGGCTTTGGCGCGGATGACTTGGTTGGTGGGGCAGGAAAAGGTCATATCGGTAAAGGCGCCGCCCTCGCCGCCTTCGGATATGTTTTGCACGATCATATCCACATTCACCCCCGCCTCGGCCAAGGGGCCAAAGATGGCGGCTGCAATGCCGGGGCGGTCGGCGACGCGCAGCAGGGTCAGCTTGGCCTCGTCGCGCGAATAGGCAACGCCAGAAACAACTTTCGATTCCATGATTTCATCCTCGTCGCAGACCAAGGTTCCAGAGTTTTCGTCAGTGTCTTCAAACGAAGACAACACGCGCAGCCGCACTTTGTAGCGCATGGCGAGTTCGACCGAGCGCGTTTGCAGCACTTTCGCGCCAAGAGATGCCAGTTCCAGCATTTCTTCAAAGGCGATTTTGTCCAGCTTGCGCGCTTTGTTCGTGATGCGCGGATCGGTGGTGTAGACGCCGTCCACATCGGTATAAATATCGCAGCGTTCGGCCCCAAAGGCGGCGGCAAAGGCGACGGCGGTGGTGTCAGACCCGCCGCGCCCAAGCGTGGTGATGCGCCCTTCGGCAGATACGCCTTGAAAGCCCGCAACCACGGCCACCTTAAAGCCTTCGGCAAATTTGGCGTCGATATTCTCGCGCGGGATCGAGACAAACCGCGCGCTGGCATGGGCGGAAGTGGTGTTGATCGGCACTTGCCAACCCTGCCACGACCGCGCGGGAATATCCATTTCCTGCAAGGTCAGCGCCATCAGCCCCGCTGTCACATTCTCGCCCGAAGACACCACTGCGTCATATTCGCGCGCATCATACAGGGGCGATGTGCCTTCGACCCAACCGACCAATTCATTGGTCTTTCCCGACATGGCCGACACGATGACAATCACGTCATAGCCGCGTTCCACCTCGCGTTTGACCTTCTGCGCGGCGTTTTTGATACGCGCCAAATCGGCCACCGAAGTGCCGCCAAATTTCATCACCAGAACAGGCATTGGATGCTCCGCTTCAATCTGGGCGCGTCATAATGGGGCGGGGGCGGGGGTGCAAGCCCCGAAGCGGCGGGGATGCGGCGGGGGCGGAGCCTTCGGCGAAGGTATTTGCGCCAATGTGAAAGGGCTAGAGCGCGCGATTTATGATTGCGCCAAAGCGCGGTGCCCGATATCCCTGCGGTAAAACCCCTGTGGCCAATCGATTTGGGCGGCCATCTCATAGGCGCGGGCATGGGCCTGCGCCAAGGTGTCGCCGCGGGCGGTGATGTTCAGAACACGCCCGCCATTGGCCACGATCTGCCCGTCTTTTTCGGCGGTGCCTGCGTGAAAAACCATTTGCGTGCTGGAATCAGGCAAGCTGTCCAACCCTTTGATCTGGCTGCCTTTCTCATAACCCGCAGGATAGCCATTCGCCGCCATAACGATGGTGATCGCGTGGTCATCGGCCCAGTTGATCTGCATTTTGTCCAAGGTGCCGTTCGCGCAGGCAAGCATCGCGTCCAACGCTTGCCCGCCAAGGCGCATCATCAGCACTTGGGTTTCAGGGTCGCCAAAGCGGGCGTTGTATTCCACCAATCGCGGCGCGCCGTTTTCTATCATCAGCCCTGCGTAAAGCACGCCGCTGTAAGGCGTGCCGCGCTGCGCCATTTCGGCGATGGTGGGCAGGATGATTTTTTCCATGGCGGCCTGCGCAATAGCATCCGTCAACACGGGAGCGGGCGAATAGGCCCCCATGCCGCCTGTGTTCGGCCCCTTATCCCCATCGAAGGCGCGTTTGTGGTCTTGCGCGGTGCCAATGGGCAGGGCGTTTATGCCATCTGTTAGCACAAAGAAACTGGCCTCTTCGCCCGCCATGAATTCTTCAATCACCACCTCGGCCCCCGCCGCGCCTAGCGATCCGCCAAACATATCGTCAATCGCGCCAAGCGCCTGATCCAGCGTTTCGGCCACGACCACGCCTTTGCCAGCGGCCAAACCGTCGGCCTTGATCACAATTGGCGCGCCTTGCTGGGTGACATAGGCGCGCGCCGCTGCGGCATCGGTAAAGCGGGCATAGGCGGCGGTGGGGGCGGCGCAGGCATCGCAGATTTCTTTGGTAAAGGCTTTCGACGCCTCTAGCCGTGCCGCCGCCGCCGAGGGGCCAAAGGTGAGTATCCCTGCTGCCCGCGCGGCATCGGCCACGCCTGCGGCAAGGGGGCCTTCGGGGCCGATGATTAGAAAATCAATCGCCTCATCGACGCAAAGCTGCACCACCGCCTCGCCCGATAGAATGTCGATATCCGCCACTTCGGCGATTTGCGCGATGCCCGCATTGCCGGGGGCCACGATCAGCCGGTCGGTTTTGGGGTTTTGCAGCACGGCCCAAGCCAGCGCATGTTCGCGCCCGCCCGATCCCAAAATCAGAATATTCATCGCAAACCCCCGCTTGGCCTTTGGTTTGCCGCGTCATAAGGTGGGGGGGCGTATCGTGCAAGGTGCCCCCAAGGAATAGCGGATGGATTTACTGGACGACGGACCCACCCCGAGCGGCAATAAGCCCGAATTCACCGTGTCCGAACTGTCGGGCGCGGTCAAACGGGTGATTGAGGGCGAGTTTGGGCTGGTGCGGGTGCGCGGCGAGGTGGGCCGCGTCTCGCGCCCAGCATCGGGGCATGTGTATTTCGCGCTAAAGGATGATCGCGCCACTTTGGATGCCGTGTCTTGGAAGGGCCAAGTTTCCAAAATTCAGGTGCGGCCAGAAGAGGGGATGGAAGTGGTGGCCACGGGCCGTATGACCACCTTTCCTGGCCAGTCGAAGTATCAGTTGATCGTCGAGGATATGGCCCCAGCGGGGGCAGGCGCGCTGATGGCGATGCTGGAAAAACGCAAGGCAATGCTGGCGGCTGAGGGGGTGTTTGATGCGGCGCGTAAGCGGCCCATTCCCTATCTGCCCGTTACGATTGGCGTCGTCACCTCGCCTTCGGGTGCGGTGATCCGCGATATTTTGCACCGCTTGCGCGACCGCTTTCCGCGCCATGTGCTGATTTGGCCTGTGGCCGTGCAGGGCCAATCTTGCGCCGCCGAAGTGGCTGCTGCCATTGAAGGTTTTAACGCGCTGCCCGCAGGCGGCCCCATTGCGCGCCCCGATGTGATTATCGTCGCGCGGGGCGGTGGCAGTTTGGAAGACCTGTGGGGCTTTAACGAGGAAATCGTCGTGCGGGCGGCAGCGGGCAGTTTGATCCCGCTTATATCGGCTGTGGGGCACGAAACCGATACCACGCTGATCGACTATGCCGCCGATTTGCGCGC
>CAXNEP010000040.1:0-10831 GCA_964200865.1 Cypionkella sp.
AGAACAGCTTGGTTTTCTGCGTTGAACAAATCGCCCAGCGATGGAGGGGTCGAAACTTTTGCAGCAGCGGTGTTCACCAGCAGCGATTCGGTGCCCCAGTTGGAAGGCACATAGTACAGTTGGCCATCAGCGCGCGAACGCTCGCCAGCCGAACCATCCGCCAGACCTGGCAGGTAGTTGTCCATTGCCAATTTTGCTTCATCGAAGGGGGCCAGCAGGCCGTTCGAATTCCAGCCACCCCAACGGTCGATGGTGGGCTCGATCAAATCGATGCCGCCAGCTTCCAAGGCAACCTTGGCTTCTGCGAACATGGTGTCTTGGTCAGGCAGTTCTTTGAAATTCACGGTGATGCCAGTGGCAGCGGTGAATGCGGGGAACACTTTTTCAGCCAGTGCAGGATAGCCTGCCCAGCCAACAAAATTCACTTCGCCCGACGAGGCCAAAGCCTTGGACGAGATCAAAGCAGGGGCAGCAAAAGCACCTGCGCCAACGGCGGAGGTCTTCAAAAAGCTGCGGCGGTTCATAGTGGATTTGGTCAAGATCGTCTCCCTTAGTTTCCGCAAAGCGGATGTTATGGGGGCATTGGGCGGCCCCACGTCGCGTATGCCTATATGGGCCAGTTTTGCGTCACATCTGTGACACTGGCCCGCATCGACATCACTGCCCAAGTAAACGCGTCTCTGCTGCGCGCTGTCAACTGGTCTTGTTGACTGGACAGTCAAGAAAGCGAAAATTGATGAGTCCAGCCTATTTGTGCCAAGAAAACAGTCAAATTGTCCCATCGGGTTTCAACGCGCCTTGGCAATCCCGCCACGCTAGATATAGTATGGGGCATAGTTTGGGGGCATAGATGCAGCAATACCATGACGCGCTGAAGTATATCCTAAAGAACGGCGTGCCTTCGGATGACCGCACAGGCACGGGTACGCTTTCGGTGTTTGGTGTGCAAATGCGCTACGGCATGACGGATGGGTTTCCTCTGGTCACAACCAAAAAATTGCACTTAAAATCAATCGTTCATGAACTTTTGTGGTTTCTGGCGGGTGATACCAATGTGCGCTATTTGCAGGAAAATGGCGTGTCGATTTGGGATGAATGGGCCGATGCGAACGGCGACCTTGGCCCCGTTTACGGCCAGCAGTGGCGCAGATTCCCGGTGATGCAACCCGCAGGCGCAGATGACGCTGGCCACGCGCTGTTTCATGCGGGCGCGCGCGACCAAATCGCCGATCTGCTGCATCTGATTCGCACCCGTCCCGACAGCCGCCGCATGATCGTATCAGCTTGGAACCCGGCCGAGATTGACAATATGGCCCTGCCGCCATGCCATACTATGTGGCAGGTGCGCATTTTGGGCGGCAAGCTGCATTTGCAACTGTATCAGCGCAGCGCCGATATGTTCCTAGGCGTGCCGTTCAACATCGCCTCTTACGCGCTGCTACTGCACATGCTGGCACATGTCACGGGGTATGAGGCGGGGGATTTTATCCATTCCATCGGCGATGCGCATATCTACAATAATCATATAGATCAGGTTGCCCTGCAACTCACCCGCACGCCCAAAGCCCTGCCAACACTGAAGATTGGCCGCAAGGTTGACGACCTGTTCGCCTTTAATTTCGACGATTTCACCTTTGAAGGATACGATCCAGACGCTGCCATTCGCGCGCCTGTCGCTGTGTAAAGGGGGGCCGTATAATGTTGACACTAATCGTTGCACGCGGGGCAGGGGGGGCAATTGGCAAACATGGCACAATCCCGTGGCATGCCCCCGAAGATTTGGCCGCATTCGCGCGCGAAACCGCAGGCGGCGTAGTGATTATGGGCCGCAAAACATGGGAGTCTTTGCCCATAAAACCACTGCCGCGCCGCACCAATATCGTTGTCACCTCGCAGCCCATGGCCGCCGAGGGCGCGGTGTTCTTGCCGTTTGACGGCGCCCTTGCCCATGCCCGCGCCAGCGGCCACACCCGCCTTTACGGCATTGGCGGGGCAGGCATTTATGCCGCCCTTTTGCCCGTGGCAGACCGTTTGGTCATTACCGAAGTGGACGCGCAAGTCACGGGCGCAGATGCCTTCTTTCCTGATTTTGACGAAAGTGAGTGGCGCGAGATTGGCCGCATTTCCCTGCGCGCGAGCAGCCCCGCCGCCACCTTGCGCGAATTGATTCGCCGTTGATCCGCTGGACTATGCCCCGCCGCGCCCTAAGTGTTTGGGAAAGGAGACCGCTCATGCAACTTGCCACACTTTATCTGTCCACCGCCGTGATCTTTCTGGTTTTGGACGCGATCATGCTAAACCTGCATATGCAGCCCCTGTTTCAGCGCCATATCGGCGCGATGCTGGCGACCGATATTCGCATTGGCCCCGCCGCGCTGTTCTATCTGGCCTATGTGGCAGGCCTGATTTATCTGGTCACTTGGCCCGCCCTTAAAACAGGGTCGGCAGTTCTGGTGCCTGCCGCGATTATCGGCGCAATGGCCTATGGCACCTATGAATTCACCAGTTACGCGATCATGAAAGATTGGCATATTTCCATGGTCATCACCGACGTGACATGGGGCACTGTTCTGACGGCCCTTTCGGCATGGGGCGGGCTGGCGATCACCCGCGCTATCTTTGGGGCAAGCCAATGATTTTTTACGGTATTTCCACCTGTGACACCTGCAAAAAGGCGCTTAAATCCTTGGCCGCAGCAGGGCATGATGTCACCTTTCGTGACATTCGCGCGCAACCCTTGTCGGCGGGAGAGATCGACCAGATCGTCGCCGAATTCGGTTCGCGGGCGATCAACACCCAATCCACAACCTATCGCGGGTTTTCCGATTTTCTAAAAGCGTCCGAGCCAGAGGCGCAAATTGCCGCCCAACCAGCCGTGATGAAACGCCCCGTTATTCATACGGGCGACACATGGTACGTGGGATGGGACAGTGCCGTGCAGCAGGCTTTGGGCGTATAAACCACAGCGCGCCCGAAAGGGCGCTGACAAACCGTCATTCCTGCGCGGCCAAAAGCGCCTAACGGGGCAGCGTTATTGGGCCTTTAAGTTTGTGGCCGACTGTTTTCCGTTACGGCCCGTTTCCATTTCAAAGGAAACTTTCTGATTCTCGTTTAGGCCCCGCATCCCTGCGGCCTGCACCGCCGAGATGTGAACAAAAATATCAGCCCCACCTTCATCGGGCGCAATAAACCCGTAACCCTTTGTTTGGTTGAACCATTTTACGGTGCCACTGGGCATGCCGCTTCTCCTATCATAGTCCCCAAGGCGAGATTGCCGTGGTTGTGCGGGTTTCCCCTGCCGCGATAGTGCCAAAGCCTGCGTTAAAATCAAGTCAGACTTTAAATTACCCGCCAAAGTTGCGCCAAAATTGCAGCAACTTTGGCCAAAACTTGGGCGGGCGATGGGATAAGGCATTATGTCTAAACCCACATGTGCTGCGAAATGCCTAAATCTGCTGTTCTCAGATCGCAGCCGAATGCTGCGCCTTTGTGCTGTCATAGGCGTCCAGCGACTGCGCAATAAGGCGCGTCAGTGGCCGCGCTGCGGGAGGCAGCTTTAGCCCTTCGGCATCTAGAACCAAAACCGATTGAAAGGCATCAAATGTGGCGTGCAACAGCCCGTCCAACGCCGCAGGCGCATATCCCAAATGTTGGATAATGCGCGCGCGGTCAATGCGAAATTCGCACATCAACTGTTCAATCATCGCGCTGCGCAGATGATCCTCTTGCGTAAAGACATGGCCGCGATGCACGGAAAAGCGGTTGTTTGAAATGGCGGCGGCGTAATCGGCTGTGCGCGAGGCGTTTTGCGCAAACCCTTGCGGGAACCGCGAGATTGATGACGCGCCGATGCCAATCAAAACCTGCGCCGTATCATCGGTATAGCCTTGAAAATTGCGGCGCAATTGGCCCGTTCTGGCCGCGCGGGCCATGCCATCATCTGGCAGCGCAAAATGATCGATCCCCACAGCCCGATACCCTGCATCCCCCAGCAAATCCGACGCCAGTTCGAACAGACCCAGCCGTTCTTGCGCCGTGGGCAGCGCTGCGGCTGGAATCATTTGCTGGCGGCGGCTCATCCACGGCACATGCGCATAGCCATACAGCGCCACGCGGCTGGGGTTTAGCGAGATCAGCTGCATCAACGATTCTGCCATGCGCGCCTGTGTTTGGTGCGGAAGCCCGAACAGAATATCGACATTCAACGCAGAAATGCCCGCATCGCGGATCATTTCGGCCACTTGGCGGGTCAGATAAAACGGCTGGGTTCGCCCAATTGCTGCCTGCACTTCGGGGTCGAAATCTTGCACCCCAATCGAGGCGCGGTTCATCCCCAAATCAGTCAGCGCGCGCAGGCGGGCTGCGTCAATCTCATTTGGGTCAATTTCCACCGAAAACTCGCCGCCCTTGGCCAGCGGCGCAAGCGAAAAAATCGCCTCGCCCACTTCCGCAATCATCGCAGCGGGCATCAATGTTGGGGTTCCACCGCCCCAATGCAGGCGCGACAGGGTCACGCCTTTGGGCAATACCTTGCGCAGCATGTCAATTTCGGCCAGCAGGCTATTGGCATAGGCGCGCACGGGCGCATCCGAAGATGTGCCTTGCGTGCGGCAGGCGCAGAACCAACATAGGCGGCGGCAAAACGGCACGTGCATATACAGCGAAACTTCACTGGCAGGTTTGATCGCGCGCACCCAAGCGTCAAAATCGCGCTCTGCTACGGCGGCGCTGAAATGCGGCGCAGTGGGATAGCTGGTATAGCGCGGCGCGCGCGCATCAAATAGGCCGAACTGGGCGAGTTGCGAAAAATGTGTCATGCGGTTAGGGTTGATTATCTTTTCGGGTCTTGCTTTGATTCAGATCAACTCCAAAGGGGGGCCGCCGCATGTTGCACCAAAAATTATCCACCCATATCAGTTGCGGCGATTGTGCCATTCGCCACCGCGCCGTCTGTGCGCGCTGCGATGCAGACGAATTGGCGCAGCTTGAGGCGGTGAAGTTTTATCGCAGCTATCCCGCAGGCGCGCCCGTGGTCTGGTCGGGCGAGCAGATGGATTTTGTCGCCTCGGTCGTGACGGGCATCGCCGCGCTGACCCAAACCATGGAAGATGGCCGGCGCCAAATGGTGGGTCTTTTGCTGCCGTCCGATTTTGTGGGGCGGCCCGGGCGCAGTCACGCGGCCTATGATGTCACCGCCACCACCGATTTGGTGATGTGCTGTTTTCGCAAAAAGCCTTTCGAGGCGCTGATCGAAAAGACCCCGCATCTGGCGCACCGCTTGCTGGAAATGACATTGGACGAATTGGACGCAGCGCGCGAATGGATGCTGCTGCTGGGGCGTAAAACCGCGCGCGAAAAGATTGCTAGCTTTTTGTGTATTCTGGCGCGGCGCGAAGCGGCGTTGCACATGAAATCTGTGGGCCAAGCGATAACCATCGAATTGCCCCTGACGCGCGAAGAATTGGCCGATTACTTGGGCCTAACGCTTGAAACGGTCAGCCGCCAAATCTCGGCGCTGCGGCGCGAGGGTGTTTTGGATTTGGTCGGCAAGCGCGGCATCTCGGTGCCCGATTTTGATGCATTGCAAGACATTGCTGGCGATGACGGCGATGGTGATATGCTAAGCTAAGCTAAGCTAAGCTAAGCATAGCAAACATCCGCGCCGCACGGCAGCCCGATGCGCGGATGCGCCAAAACATGTGGCGCATGCCGCCCGTTTGGCAACTTAGCCAGCGCGCCTGACCATACCGATTTGCCCCGCAGGCATGCCCCAATCGGATGGCTGACCAGATGCTTGCGCGCCCGCGTCGCCGCCCGTGAATGCGGTGATCGATTGTGCAAGCGCATCTGCCTGTTCGCGCAAGCTGGTGCTGGTTGCAGTCGTCTGTTCGGCAGCCCCCGCAAATTGCTGCGCCGCCATTTCCAAAGCGCGCACATTCTGCGTCAATTCGCCCAAGTTATTGGCCTGACTTTGCACCCGCGTTGTGATGGTTTGCACAATCTCGGCCGATTTTGAGGTGCCCGCAATCACATCGCGCAGGCTGGTGGCAATGGCCGCGACAACTGTGCTGCCCGCACTGACCCGCATATCACTGTCCAAAATCAGGCGGCGAATTTCCGCAGCCGAGGTGGACGCCCGCTGCGCCAAATTACGCACTTCCTGCGCCACCACCGCAAATCCCGAAGCGGAATCGCCCGCCCGCGCGGCCTCTACCCCCGCATTCAGCGCCAAAAGGTTGGTCTGGAACGCAATATCATCAATGGCGTCAACGCTTTGCCGTATCAGCCGCGCCGATTCTTCAATGGCGGCCATCGCGCTGGTTGCGTCAGCCAAAACGGCGCCGCTGCGTTCCACCTCGGCGCGGTTGCTTTGAATTTGCGCATTCGCCTCTTGCGCAAGACCTGCCGTTTGCCCGAACAGCGTGTTCAGCTCGGTCAGCGTATCTGCCGCATGGTTGACGGTATTGGCCTGAACCTCGGCCTTTTGGGCAATGTGATGGGCGGCGGCTGCCGTCTCGCCAGAGGCGGCCCGTACCATCAGCGCGCTTTCCGATACGGCGCTAAAAATCTGGGTCAACCTTGTGGCCAATTGATTGAAATCTGTCCGCAGCGCGGCCAATTCAGTGCCAGACACTGCCCCCTCATCCCCAATGCGGTGGTTCAATTGGCCTTGCGATAGGCGCAGCAGGCCATCGCCCAAGGCGGACACAACCTTTTCCAATTCCGCTTGGCCCGATTCAGTGGCTTGGGTGATGTCTTCTGCCGCTTTGCGGGCTGCTTGTGCGTCAGCCAAGCTGCTTTCTGCGCGCGCAAACATCGATCCAACCATAAAGGTTAGAAACAACAGCGGCCCCGCCTCTAGGATCAGAATGGCTGCGTGCAGCAGCACGCGGGCCAAATCCGCCTCGCCCGCAAACACGGCTTCGGTCATCGCATAGTTCAGCACCAAATGATGCACCGCAACAACACCTGTGAATGCCAGCACCGCCTGCCAGCGCAAAAATAGCGCCGTTATGGCAAGGCCTGCGAAAAAATACATATGCAAGTCAGGCTGCCAAGGATGGCCGCGCATCTGAAAAACCAAAAGCGCGATAATCATGGCAAAGGCCGAAGCAATCACCGTGGCAGCGCGCATCCCACTTGGGCCGCCGCGATAGGCCAGTGTTGCAGCCCCGCACAGCGCCGCCATCACGGCGGGCACGGCAAACCCATCGCGGCCCGCCCAGATCAGCGCGGTCAAGGGCACATGTGCCCACATCAAAATCAGAACATATTTGGCCGAACGTGCGGCAAAATCAGATAGGTTCAGCATTCATAGTCCCTAGCATTACGCAGCCCGAAGCGACTGATGTGTTGATAACAAGATAACCCAAATCGTGCAGGCGCTGGCCCGCGTTTGGCTGCTGGGACACGTCCAGAACCACCAAATGCCCGCCCCAGCGCAGATCAATAATCGGCAAATCAAACCGCGCCGCAGCCGTAATGCCCGCTGGCGACCACGGGGCAAAAACGACGCCGATTTGCGCGGGCGGGGCGGACGCGGCTGGCGCAGGCGTGGTCAACATCAACCAACCCAGCGCGGCCAAACCAAACGCCCCCACACCCGCAGCGGGCAAGGCGGCCCATAGGCCTGTGGCAAACTGATCAAACCCGAATCGCACCATAAACAACCCTTAACCTGCGCATGACATTCGCAAGAAAAAATGAAATTTCCTTTAATTCCAAACGGCAAGCGCATTTCAAAAACACATGTTTCACATCGGATAATTGACCCAGATCAAGGCGGCTCGGCGGAAAGGCGCGCAAAAGGAAGCTGTCGCAAAGTCACATCCGCGCAGCGCGCGCGGGGCAAACGTGCAAAAGATAGGGACAAAACATGTGGGATTATATCAAGCTAGCGGTCTTGGGGTTGATCGCCGTGCTTGCCGCCATTGGTGTGCAATACGGCTGGGATCTGCCCTATAAGGTCAACGCCGCCGTGGTCATGCTGGCCGCAGCGGCAACATTCATCATCACTGTGCGGGGGATGGAGCACCCGAAACCCATCCCGAATATGGGCGAGTATAACGACGCCGTGGTGCGCGCAGGCGTGATTGCCACGGCGTTTTGGGGCGTGGTTGGGTTTTTGGTGGGCGTGATTATCGCCTTTCAACTGGCCTTTCCCAGCTTGAACATCGAACTGACGGGCATTTTAAACTTTGGCCGATTGCGCCCGTTGCACACCTCGGCGGTGATTTTTGCCTTTGGCGGCAACGCGCTGATTATGTCGGCGTTTTATGTGGTGCAGCGCACTTCGGGCGCGCGGCTGTGGGGGGGCAAGCTGCCATGGTTTGTGTTCTGGGGCTGGCAATTGATGATTGTTCTGGCCGCCACATCCTATGTTTTGGGCGGCACGCAAGGCAAGGAATATGCCGAAACGGTTTGGTATATTGATCTGTGGATCGCCGTGGTCTGGGTGTCTTTCCTGCTGGTGTTTATCGGCACGCTGTATAAACGGCGCGAGCCGCATATCTATGTGGCCAACTGGTTCTTTTTGTCGATGATCATCACCGTCGCCATGCTGCATATCGTCAATAACATGGCGATCCCTGTCTCGCTGCTTTCCTCGCAATCGGTGCCTGTGTTTTCTGGCGTGCAAGATGCCATGACGCAGTGGTGGTATGGCCACAACGCCGTAGGATTTTTCCTGACGGCGGGGTTTTTGGGCATGATGTATTACTTTGTGCCCAAACAGGCTGAACGGCCAGTCTACAGCTATAAACTGTCGATCATCCACTTTTGGGCGCTGATTTTCCTTTATATCTGGGCAGGCCCGCACCATTTGCATTATACCGCGCTGCCTGAATGGGCATCGACCCTTGGCATGGTCTTTTCCATTGTTCTGTGGATGCCCTCGTGGGGCGGGATGATCAACGGGCTGATGACCCTGTCTGGCGCGTGGGACAAACTGCGCACCGACCCGATTTTGCGCATGTTCGCAGTCGCCATCGGCTTCTACGGCATGTCCACCTTCGAAGGGCCGATGATGTCGATCAAGGCCGTCAACAGCCTGTCGCATTATACCGATTGGACAATCGGCCACGTGCATTCGGGCGCGCTGGGGTGGAATGGCATGATCACCTTTGCCACGCTGTATTTCCTAACCCCGCGCCTGTGGAACCGCGCAGGCATGTACAGCCAAAGCCTTGTCAGCTGGCACTTCTGGCTCGCCACCATTGGCATCGTTCTTTACGCGTCATCCATGTGGGTGACGGGCATTATGGAAGGCCTGATGTGGCGCGAAGTGGATGCAAACGGCTTTCTGGTCAACGCCTTTGCCGACACGGTTGCCGCGAAATTCCCGATGTATGTTGTGCGCGGCACGGGGGGGCTGATGTACCTCAGTGGCGCTGTGCTGATGGTTTACAACATGTGGATGACGGTGCGCGGGTTGCCAGCCAAATCGCCCGTTAACACCAACAACGCCATTCCAGCGCAGTAGGGGGCATAACAAATGGCTTTTCTTGATAAACACAAATCTATCGAAACCCATGCAACCTTGCTGGCGGTTCTCTCCCTTGTGGTGGTAGCCATCGGCGGTATCGTGGAAATTGCGCCGCTGTTCTACATTCAGAACACCATCGAAAAGGTGGCAGGGGTGCGCCCCTATACGCCCTTGGAATTGGCAGGGCGCGACATTTACATCCGCGAAGGCTGCTATGTCTGCCACAGCCAAATGATCCGCCCCATGCGCGACGAGGTGGAACGCTATGGCCACTATTCGCTGGCAGCGGAATCGATGTATGACCATCCGTTCCAATGGGGCAGCAAACGCACGGGGCCCGATTTGGCCCGTGTCGGCGGGCGCTATTCGGATGCATGGCATGTCGACCATCTAACCAACCCGCAAGCGGTGGTGCCTGAATCGGTGATGCCGAAATACAGCTACCTTTTGCGCGCCAAAATCGACGGAAAACATATCGCGCAAATCATGTCGACCCATGCCATGGTCGGCGTGCCCTATACCAGCGAGATGATCGAGGCGGCTGTCGAAGACTTTAAGGCGCAGGCCAACCCCGACGGCGATACATCGGGCGTCGAGGCGCGCTATGGCCGCGTGACGCTGTCCAACTATGACGGCCAGCCAGAGCTGACCGAAATGGACGCGCTGATTGCCTATTTGCAGGTGCTGGGCACGATGGTGGATTTTTCCACCTTCCAACCAGACCCAACGCGGTAGGGGGGCATCATGGATATGTACAGCCTGATGCGCGAATTTGCCGATAGCTGGGCTTTGCTGGCACTGTTTGTCGTCTTTCTGGGCGTGGTGCTTTGGGCCTATCGGCCAGGCTCGCGCGCCGTGCATGACGATATCGCACAGTCCATCTTTCGGCACGATCTGAAACCCGCGCCTGATGCGGCGCAAGACAGGGAGGCGTAATTATGTGCGCCAAGCAAATCACCAAAAACGCCCATTCCAAGCCCCAAGTGGAAACCACAGGCCATATCTGGGACGGGGTCGAGGAGTTGAACAACCCCCTGCCGCGCTGGTGGGTCTGGGTGCTGTATCTGACCATCATCTGGGGCATTGGCTATACCATTGCCTACCCTGCATGGCCGATGATTTCGGGGGCAACGCAGGGCATTCTTGGCCCGCAAGAACGCGCCGCCGTGGCTGCGGAAATTGACCGTTTTGACGCAGCCAATGGCGAGGTAAAAGCGGCCCTCATCGCCGCGCCCTTGGCCGATATTCCCGCGAACGAGGCGCTGAAAGCCTATGCCATTCCAGCTGGCGCATCGGTGTTCAAAAACAACTGCGCAGCCTGCCACGGGTCTGGCGCGGCAGGGGTGC